>DQCG01000322.1:1032-4184 GCA_003533825.1 Phycisphaerales bacterium | reverse complement strand
ATGGTATCTTGCGAAGTACTGTACAGCTTGCCAGCATCTCGGCGGCTAATACCAGCAGCGCCGTCAACGTCCACGGCCCGAAATGCTCTGCGAACTGGGTATATTGAACGGACTTGACCTCGGTCTTTTCCAGTTCATCTATTTTTTCGACAATATTGCGAAGCGCCTTGGCATCGTCGGCCCTGCCGTAAAATCCACCCGTTTTTTTTGCGATTGCTTCGAGCAGTCTTTCGTCGAGCTGTTGAGGTGTTGGCACCCTTAATGTTCTGCCGAAAGATTGTATAGTTGTGAAAGCCTGCGATGAGCCGATGCCGATTGCATATATTTTAATGCCCCACTTTTTTGCCAGTTCGGCTGCTTCGAGAGGGTCATATTGACCCGCATTGTTAATGCCGTCGGTGAGCAGTATCATTACCTTGCTCTTAATCTTAAAGCCGCTTTCATCGGCGCCTGAAATATTTTCGCCGGATGAAATTAATTGTTGTCTTCTTAGCTGGATTTCCTCTTCGGCCTTTTGCAGTCTGGCCGCACCAAGGGCTATTGCGTCTCCGATAGCCGTGCCGTCTTCGCTCCGTATCTTGACGATCTCGGTTTTCTTCAGGAACTCGATAAGCACGTTGTGGCTGTGCACCAGGGGACATTTCGTATCGGCATACCGGGCAAAGCTGATCAGGCCTATCAGGTCGCTGCTTCTGCCTTTCAAATCTTTTTTGTCGCCCTCGATGAAATCGGATAATACCTTTTTGACAACCTCCAGGCGGTTGAGCTTGTCTCCGTAGTAGTCCATTTCGGTCTGCATACTGCCGGAGTGGTCGACGACGGCCTCGATTGCGACTCCTTCGGTTGAAGTTTCCGCCAAAACCGTTCCCTTTCTCGGGCGCGCCAGAGCCACGATAAGCAGCGCCACGCAAACCAGCCGCGCAATCGTAAGCAGCGGCCTGAATCGAATCCGCCACGAGACAAGGCAGCTCTTCATATCCACCAGGCTCGGAAATCTAACGGCAGCCGTACCTTTTCTGCGCAGCAGCAGGTACGCCATTGCCGGCAGGACCAAAAGCAAAATCAACGCCCACGGTGAATACAACTGCATTTATGTACTCCCAATCGTGACGGGTTCTTCTGGGCCGGTCATATCTGTAACATCGACTTTTCGCTCGTCGGATTTGGTTTTCTCGATAAAATCTTTGACCAGATCGAAAGTTTCCTGGATCTGCTGTGTTGTCGGATTATGTTTGGCGAATTTCACAAGGTCGCAATGCTGGAGAAATTCTCCCAGCCGCTGCTTTTGGCTCACCGGCAGAACTTCGGTATTCGCAAGCTCGGCGAGGAATTCTTCGGTGGTTCTTTCCGGCGCCCTCAAACTGAAACGGTGCTCGATGTAATGCCTGAGTATATCGCTGATTCGTTCGTAGAATTCCTTTATTTTACCGGCTCCGACAAGGTCCTCTTTAACAAGGGCCCGTAGCCGTTCGTATGCGAGCTCGTGGGCCGGTTTGAAAATCCTGACCAACTCCTTGACTCGTTTGCGTCTCAAATACAGCCACAGGCCTGCGGTGACAGCTACGGCAACCACGCCCAGCGCCCAGACCCACGCAAAAGAGGCCGACTTGGGCATTTCCAGTACGTCTTCGATATCCTCTATCTTCAGTTCGGCCCGCTGTTCGCCGAGTAATGAAGTCACCTCGATATCGATTGGATCGGTCGTCAGCTCGTATTTCTTGTCTTCCGGGCTGTTGACATCGTAAAACTCGAATGTGAACGCGGGAATGGGATATGTACCGGAAAGAAAAGGTTCGAGACGATACCGGTATGTGCTGACAACACAGTTATTCGGATCGAGCTTGTCACCCAGATTGTCCCAGTCGATGATGCCGAAGCTTTCCAGCACTTTATCAACCTTCGGCATCCGGACTTCATAGCCCGGTTCGATTACAGCTTCAAGTTCCAGCAGAACTGTTTCGGCAATCGTCATTGTAGCCTTATCGGCGCGGACGTGAACGGCCAGGGGTCCCCGCTCGTAATCTTTGTCGATTTCGAATTGTGCACTGCCGGCTTTGCCGTCCGGACTCTTTCCGCAGCCGGCGCACAGCCAGAACACGCCGCAACAGAGCAGCATAGATAAAATGATACGGTTTTTAGCTGGGTTGCTTATCATATTATTTTCCAGTACCGTTTATTTTGTCGTTCCGGCGGAATTTTCCTCCGACCCGGTCTGTCCTGCACCGCTCATCGCCGATGTGTGTATAATAACATTGTGTTTATCCATCATCTGCTCGATGTAGCTGCTTTGAACATCCTGGCGCTTCTGGCCGGCAAGCATTGATATTACCTGCTGACTGACTTCATCGAGCGCTTTCTGCCGTTCGGGGGTGAGCGTCTCTACCTTGACGATTTCCCAGCCCTTCTCGGTTTTGAAAGGCTCGTCCAGAAGTTTCGGTGCATCGACGGCGAATATTTGTTTGTTCAGCTCCTCGTACGTCCCGATACCGGGAATGTAAGAGTCCTTCTGAACTTCCGTTTCGATAACGCCGGCCTTCTCTTTGGTGCTGTCGTCTTTCGAGAACTGTTTGGCCAGCTCACCGAAATCTTCACCGTCCTTTATCCGGCCAAGCAGCTCGAGGGCCTGCTGCTGGTCTTCGAGAAGGATGTGGCTTATCTTTGCCCTGGCCGGTTCGATGAACTTTTCTTTGTTGGCCGTGTAGTAGGTCTGGACGTCGGTCTGGGTAATGTTGATTTTGCTCGCAAGCTCATTGTTCATCTGAAGCTGGCTCAGTGCACCGCGTGTTAAGTTGTCGATCATTTTTTTGGCTTCGGGTTTTTCCGCCAGTTCTTCCTCAAGGGCCTGCCGGTATAAGACTTCCTGTGCGAGCCACATTTGAAGGTATTGCTGTCTGGCTTGAGGATTTTTGTACTGCTGGAGCATCTTTTTCTTCTGCTGGCCGAGCTGCTCGGCCGTCATGAACGGCGCCATTGGTTCGAGCTGGTTCTCAATGTCGCTCTCGATGAAACCGTCGAGGTCGGCCTCGGTTATTTTTTCGGCGCCTATTTCGGCGACGATTTTACCCCCCGCAGCGGGGGCCGTTTCGAGGCTTGTCCGATCCATCAATTCGTATCGCAGCGCCGAAAACTTGCCGAGCTTCTCGAAGCAGTTC
>DQCG01000322.1:0-887 GCA_003533825.1 Phycisphaerales bacterium | reverse complement strand
CGCAAGATAATCCTTCCAGACGTCTGCGGCTCTTATATGCAGATTCCGCTGAGCGAGCTTGCCTGCCAGTTGTTTGGTCTGTTCGGCTGATAGTGAGTAGCTCGTTTCTTCGGGTGTCTTATTTTTTGTCGACGATCGCAGCGATATATTTGCAGCCGACAGTCCGATGAGAACTAAAAGCAATAATATAATTATCAAATTTGTAATACCGTTTTTTCGTTTTTTCTCTGGGAGCGAAAAATCCAGTCTCTCTGCCATAATTTTTTCTCCAATAGCCTTTTAATGCCGACGATGCCGCATGTGGAAAAAACGAACCAGGTCCTGCACGTACGGCTTGTCCGTATTGATATCGATACAATCCACGTTAATCGTTCGCAGCATGTTTTTGAGCTCATCGAATCGTTGTGCGCTCGTGCCGCTGTATTGACTCCTGAACTTCCTGCTGGAGGTATCGACGAGAGTAACCTGCCCGGTTTCGGCATCGGCAAATTCAATGAGTCCTACTGACGGAAGTGCGATCTCGGCCCGGTCGCGCACCGATACGGCGATGATATCGTGACGTTTGTTCAGAAGGCTCAGAGGCTTCTTGAAATCGGTTTCTATAAAATCGGACACGAGAAACACGGTCGCTCTTTTGCGTATCACCTTGGCGAGATAATCCAGGGCCTCGGGAATATTTGTCCGCCGCTTTGGCATTTGGAAATAGAGCAGCTCGCGAATCAGCCTTAGCATGTGGCGGATTCCCTTCTTGGGCGGAATATACAGCTCGATGCGGTCGGTAAAAATCAGCAGGCCTACCTTGTCGTTGTTCTTGGCCGCGGCGAATGCCAGCACGGCACAGAACTCGGCCGCCAGCTCGTTTTTCATCTTGTTGACGGTTCCGAAAT
>DQCG01000441.1 GCA_003533825.1 Phycisphaerales bacterium | reverse complement strand
CTCCAAAGAGCCATCCTGGTTTTGCAGCTCGATCCCCTTGAGTTTGTTATCATCTTTTACGATGGCGACGATGGATTGCCGTATTTCTGCATTTATTTTGTCATTATTCATATCGTTCAATTTTCACTCCAAAGGCAATCGAGAACCTCGGGAAACAGCTCGTAATCAATAATCAGTCAATTTATTCCCTGGTACCAAAAAAGTATCTTGCAGGGTCTCGTACTCCTGTCAACGACCGCTTCGGTCTGCAATGTCGCTCCGTTTAACCCGTTTCTGTCAGCCGTAGCAAAACAGCGAATTGTAAATATATCCGAACTGGTTGTTATATAATCCTCAAGCTGCTCAAAAACACCTTCATCCAATATACCCTGCTCGTTCAGTTCGGAAACATCTTCTATTCCATCAGCCAGTGTATCCCTATAAGCTAATATTGACTGGGCGGTACGTTCGGCTTCATCTCCTCCGCCAAGTAAAGCAGCCAGCACTATGTCCGTGGCCGTATTGATGTTGATCTTCATGGACGCTTGCGTCGTGCTCGTGGACGTTGTCTGTCCGGGGCTTGTGGATGTCTGGCTTGAGCTGCCTGAGGTCGTGGTCGATCCGCTGGACGTTGGTGTTGACCTACCAGACGTCGTGGTCGATCCACCGGACGTCGTGGTTGATCCACCGGACGTCGTGGTCGATCCGCCGGACGTTGGGGTTGATCCGGCGGAGGTTTGTCCCGATGTTCCTGAGGTCTGCCCCGAGCTGCTTTGCGCCCCGCCGGACGGATAGCACGTCAGGTACGCAGCCCATCCGACATCCAGTATGTTATCGCCATCATCCGACGGCGGGCTTTCCTGGCCGTCTCTTTCATTATAGTCCAGCCGCCCGTTCAAATTCGTATCTTCACCATAGAACAACTCTTCCGTAACATCTTTGACTAAGAGCAGCTCACGAATGGTCCTGAAAGGTCCATTCCGGGCCCAGTATCCATACGTTAAACCCTCATAATACCCGCTTTCAACACCTCCTCCGCTCGGAGTGTCATCGCTGTCACGCCAGTCTATTATTGCATCTGCAATCTCTTCGACCATATCCGGCAATCCCAGAAGCTGCTCTTTGGTAGCGGTGTTAACATTCAATTTGCTTGACTCATCAATGACCCGCACGGTGAACCAGCACTTATTCAGCATGATATCATTGAAGTCTTCCGCATTATCACTCCACAAGTCCAGCAAGCTGTCATTCTCTGTTTCGTCCTCATTCAGCACCGCAATAGCCTTTTCTATCCCTGCCCGACAAGCCCACTTACATCGAACTGCTTCCATTCCGGCAAGGCATACTTTCATGTCGAGCCTGCTCTTGCGTCCCAGTATCGCAGCCATTACCATCAACACCACAACCATCCATAGAACCGCTATAATAACAAGCCCCTTGTTTTTATGGCGACTGCCCAATGTCATGGTTGAATTATTATTGTTCGTTCTGTTTTTCATTTTTTAGCCCCAATACTCGTACCGGAGCCGCTCATCTTGTTTCATTCACTACTTACCGGGCTGATTGCGGTCTGCCCGCCGTCTGTCAGGATGCTGACATCTTCTGCCTCCGAACGGGCCAAGTTTACAATAATTGATTCCGAAGGCGGATTGGCTCGATCTGATTGCCTGGCGACAATGGAGATTGAAACCAGGTCAGGCAGGACCTGCATCTCCTCCGGCCATTCTTCGGACCACTCTTCACCATCAAAATACTGCACATCGAAAGTATCGATACCCTCGGCAATAACCGTCAGGATTCCACCCGGCTCAAAATCTTCGCTGGGATTCGGCCACAACCGCCTCATCAGTGACGAGGTTTCTTCGTCCTGCATGAGGTAGTATTCCACCTCATATATATCGCCTTCCGGCTGGTCAATCCTGGCCTTGGTTCTCCCGAGAGTGTAAAAAATCAGATAACTCGTATAACTATCCTGCCCGAGATCTTCAACGATCCCGATAAATTTAGTGTTTTCAATATTCTCGTCATCGTAAAGGTTCTGAAGGTCTCTTGCTATCATTTGTGCGGCAAATCTGACCTCCGCCGCGGCGTTAATGTTGCTGTCCACCATCTCGGCACTGGCTACAATAGCCCTGAGAGCACCGACCGCCACCAACGCAATAAACACGCCTATTGTCGAAGCCACCAACACTTCCACCAACGTAAATCCAGTTTTTTTCGGATACATTTCCATTGAATTACTATTGCCCGGTTTCAGCACCACTTTCTTCCATCAGGGTTTCACCGTCGAGCATCGTATCGACGGAAAGACTGTAGGGCCGATTTCCCTCAACCCAGCTCGCCGTTACCGTGACTAAGTACAAACTGTCAATCTCCTGGTATTCGGTCTCAATTTGCCAATTATATGAATACCCGGAATCTTCAAATTCCCCGTCCATTCGTCCCATTTCGACGATTGAATCGATGCCGATGTAGTCAATCAAGCTAAGCTGTTTATCGATCAACGATGCCGCCATTTCATATCGCCTGTTGAGCCGTGTGCCTATCAGCGTCTTAGTGCCGATTGCCCCCACGATCATAACGGCTCCGCAGAGGATAATGCTCGCTGAGATTACCTCGACCAGAGTAAAACCTTTTTTGTTGGTCTTTGCCCGCATTATTATTCTGCGTCCAAATCAGTAGTACCGACCTTGATTTTTTCTACCGTCCCGAAATACATCTTCGCTCTGCCGGTGGCGGCGCTGATACTTATCGCGTAATGCGTCTTGCCGTTGCCAATTTGAACTACCGCCAACTGCGAGGTGCCGTTAGGTGAAAAGACAATTGTCTTTTGCTCCTCACTCGACGATTCCGTCTCCCAGCCGTTTGGCACGACCTCAACAGCCTCGAATTCAACCTCACCTTCGAACTGCACCGGTTTGCAATAAAAATTCTTCACTATCTGCTGCTCCGCCTGCTCACCTTCTTCGTCCCATAGTACGGTAGTCAGGTAAAATCCTTTAGTTACCAGGTCCAATTCCATCTTGTACTGTTTTTGTTGCTCAATCGCCATTAACCTCGCGTATTTTGCGGTAAGCAGGAAATCATACGCCGCTCTTTCAACCTGCAGCTTCCTGAATGTTCCCACATACAGCCCGGCTCCGGTCCCGGAGATCAGGCCAATGATAACCACCACCAGGAGCACCTCCGAGATGGTAAAACCCTGCCGTTTTGTTTTGGTATTCACTTTCACGTTTCGCAATCTCAAATTAAGCAGCCGACAACCGCGCTAATCGTTGATTATATCTTCGTTGTCGCCCTCGCCGCCATCCATCATGTCCGCCCCCAGACTCACGAGGTCGAAACTGCCCGGGTTATATTCGCCTTCCGCGATATAGATGTAAGGATTGTCCCACAGGTCAAGCAGGTCACTTCGCTTCAGATACGGCCCGTTCCACCTGCCCTCTTCTATGTCCGCAGGCGCCATAACCAACACTTCGAGCCCTTCGGAATCATCCGGGTATCGTCCGCAGTCAATGTAGAACCGGGCGAGCGCATTTTCGAGAATTGCCATTTTTGCCTTTGTCAATTGCGCTTTTGTCTTGCCGATGCCGGAGAAAAACTTCGGCGTGACAAACGCTGCCAGCATCGTTATAATCAGGACGACGACAAGCAACTCTACAAGTGTAAACGCCTTCCTGTTCCTGTTCTTCCGCTCCATTTTGCTACCTCTCAAATAACTGTTTTGCGAATCTTATCTTATCAATCATACTGCGTATGAGCGTTAAAACATTCCACCACCAAGTTCCATGACAACTATCGGCAGCAGGGTTGCCGCAATGATGAAACCTATCACCAGTGCCAGCAGCAATATTAAAATCGCAGGGAAAATCGCCATAAACTTGTTTATGGCCGAATCTGCTTCCTCGTCGAAAGTATCGGCGGCATTCAGCAACAATTCATCGAGCTTTCCTGTCTGCTCACCTACTGCGACGATCTGCACGAGCAACGGCGGGAAGTATCCGGATTCGCCCAAAGGCTCGGCCAGAGGCTCGCCCCGTTTGACCTTGTCTGCTACAGAATCAATTTCATTGCCTAACAATTCATTTCCAAGAGTATCACGAACTACCCCCAATGCCTCCAAAATCGTGACGCCTCCCATCGTAAGCGCACCAAGTGTTCGTGCGAATCTGCCCACCGCTATCGTCCGCAACACCGAACCTAATATAGGAATTCTAAGTTTAAACGTATCGCAGCTAAGGCGACCGGTGGTTTTTGTCCATTTTCGAAGGTAATATAGCCCCGCGATAATAGCAGCCAGAACAATCCACCCACGGTAAGTTGTAAACAAACCCTGAACAAACGCGCTGATAGCCATCAATATCCTCGTCGGCAACGGCAGCACCGTTAGGTCTGATCCTAAAGTGCCTAAGATCTTGGGTAATATCACGGTTATGACGATGGTCACCGACACAAGGCCGAGGCACAAAACAAAAATCGGATATGCGGAAGCATTTTTCATATTCGTTTTGATC
>DQCG01000579.1 GCA_003533825.1 Phycisphaerales bacterium | reverse complement strand
GGTTCGAATCCCTCCTGCTCCGTTCTAATCGTACGGGTGATAGATACCCTTCGGCCTGTGGTCATTGTAGGATGCTAAACCCTTTTCAGAGGGGGCTACAGAATATCCAGGGTTGGTTTAACCTAAACCGGTTCTTCCCGAACATAGCTTATAGTGATGGATTTTGGCCCGGGAATACCCCGTTTATCAGACCATTCTCATTTGGATTTTCCGATTCTTATGCTATTTGATATCGGGTGTGTTGCCATAGCCGGAATACCCGTGAACGGTTACTAAAAAGAAGTATGGGATTTCCAGTTTTACCTGAAAAGTTGCCCTCAAATCATGCCGATATTTGGAATCAGTATAACTGTGTTTCCCAAAATGGATAACCGCGCACTTATCCAGCGATGGGCAAACTTTAGCACAGCTATGCCGGCGGGATCGATAGCTTCTCTATAATTTCTTAGAGGCATGGTTGTGTTATTGTAAATAGTCAGAAAGAAAGGTACACAAGATGAACAGTAATACCATTTCTACATACAAAAACTGGATGAAAACAACTGCGTTCAGGGACTTTATTGCGGTTGGCATTATTTCCTTCCAGGCCATTGTTTTGGTGGAAGTTTTAGAATTAGGCAAGACACTTACTGAAACGGCCACAAAACAGGCCTGGCCGATCGATAAATTTATCACTGTGCCTATGATCATTGCGTTAGCCATAACATTTTACGCCCAGGGCAGGTTGAAAGAACGTACATTTGAGTTGCAGGAAGCTAAGAAGATGGCTGAAGCCGCCAACAATTCAAAGAGCACTTTTTTAAGCAATATATCACATGAACTGCGTACTCCGATGCATGGTATCCTCAGTTTTGCCTCTTTCGGTATAAAGAAACACGCTACCGCCAGTCCTGATAAGATACTCGACTATTTCCAGAAGATTCGGCAGAGCGGAGAGACACTGCTGACGTTACTGAATGACCTGCTTGATTTGGCTAAGCTGGAATCCGGGAAGATCACATTTAAATTTAGGTCGGCAAACCTTAATTCACTGATTGATATAGCGAGAGAAGAGTACAGCTCGCTGGCGTTACAACACAATCTGACTATTCGGTGCGAACATCTCGAAGCCAACAAGAAAATTACGCTCGATGCCGATAAGATAAGGCAGGTACTCCGCAATTTATTGAACAATGCTATTAAATTTTCGCCGGCAGGCGGAACAATCGACGTTATTTCGTCCAGGAAAGCCGATTCGATAGTGGTTTCGATCCGGGACCAGGGCGCAGGTATTCCTGAAAACGAATTGGAAAGTATTTTCGACAAGTTTGTTCAGTCGAGTAAAAACAAAACCAGTACCGGCGGCACCGGATTAGGATTGCCGATTTGCCGGGAGATTATAACTGCGCACAAAGGCCGCATCTGGGCTGAAAATAATCCTGATAAAGGTGCAAATTTATCATTTGAGATTCCGTTGTCTTTAGAAGCTCATGAGCAGGAAGTGGTATTGGTTGATAGTGCAGGTTAAGCCGGATGTATAATGAGAATTTGTTGTTGCTACCTGTCACTCGTAGTGCACGGGCCTATAGGCCTCACAGCACCGAATACTGTGATTGTGATGTAGTATGAGATTTAAATCAGGAGCAGAATCATGCAAGCAAAAAAGAGAGTGTTGGCAGTCGATGACTGCCAGCTCAATCTGGAGATTATTAAGGAAGTATTGGGTGACGAGTACGATATCCGGACAGCCATATCAGGCAGGGAAGCTCTGGAGGTCGCATTTGATTTTAAGCCGGACATCGTTCTGCTCGATATTATGATGCCCGGCATGGACGGATACGAGGTATGTCATCAAATCCGGGCTCACCCCGCCCTGCGGCATACGAGGATTATCATGGTCTCCGCAAAGGCAATGACTTCAGAACGGATCGAAGGCTATCAAGCCGGTACGAACGTTTATATTGCCAAACCTTTTGACGGAGATGAGCTTCTGAAACAAATACGCAAAGAGTTGCGCCAGGCGGTCCTGGAGAAGGAGGAAGAACCTATAACAGCCATAATCGACGGCCGGGAAGCTGACTCGTAGAAATTTAAGCAATCCGAATAGCACCAAAGTTCGGATTGCTTTGGCAGCGCTTAATATATAGATGGGACCAGGTATAATGGTGTGTGAGATTTATTTCCGGCAGCTAAGCCGGTTCAGGCAAAAAGGCAAAGCAAGCCATCTGTGCTCTGTCTCCAAGCTCCCGTTCGATTCGCATGAGCTGATTGTACTCAGCCACGCGTTCAGAACGCGATAACGACCCGATTTTGATCTGTCCCACGTGCGTGCCCACGGCAAAATCGGCCTCGAAGGGTAATTCGGTTTCACCCGACCGATGCGAGATAATACAGGTCATGTCGTTTTGACGCGCCAGCTTGATGGTCTGGAGTGATTCGGTAATGGTACCGATTTGGTTGACCTTGATAAGGACGGAATTTGCGGCCTTTTTCCGGATTCCCATTTCCACACGTTCGACATTTGTGACAAAAAGATCGTCGCCGACAATCTGGATAGCATCATTGGTCTGTTGTTTGAGATGGGCAAATCCGTCCCAGTCCTCTTCCGCCAGGCCGTCCTCGATGGAAACAATAGGATACTTCCCGGCCCATTCCACATAAAGCTCGACCATTTCATCGCTGGTCAGGTCCTTGCGCCCGTCTTTATCCAGATGGTATCGATCATCCTGATGAAGCTCCGAGGCCGCCGGATCCAACGCGATTCCGATTTGTGTGCCGGGGGTATATCCGGCCTGTTCCATAGCCTCCATTATCAATTGAAGGGGCTGCTCGTTAGAATGGACCGGCGGAGCATAGCCGCCTTCATCCCCTACGGTAGTGGGCCAGCCCTTTTTCTGGATGATCTTGCCCAGATGATGAAAGATCTCCGCACCCCAGCGCACCGCCTCGACAATAGACGGCGCGCCGATGGGCATGATCATATACTCCTGCAGATCGGCAGAGCCCTCGGCATGTTTACCGCCGTTCAGCACGTTCATCATGGGTATCGGCATGGTAAACTTCTCAACCGGACGCTCGTCAATCAAGCTGGCCACATACTCAAAGAATGGAATTCCCTCGGCCAAGGCGCCGGCCTTTAAGCAGGCAATAGACACGGATAAAATAGCGTTGGCCCCTACTTTCGATTTATTGGGGGTACCGTCGATTTCCAGTAGGTGATTATCAATACCCGCCTGGTCGGTAACATCACGTCCCACGACGGCTGGGGCAATCATCTCATTAACATGTGCTACGGCCTGCAACACACCCCTGCCCAAATATCGCCGGGGATTGCCATCTCGTAATTCCAATGCCTCATGTATTCCCGTTGAGGCTCCTGATGGGACCATGGCGGTGGCCGTCAATCCGTTCTCCAGGATTACGATAGCCTCGACTGTGGGATTACCCCGCGAGTCCAGCAGTTCCTGTGCAGTAACTTTTGCTATTTTCATTATTTTCTTAGATTCCAATTATACCTGTTCGTTTATGTACTATACCCATATTCAGTTCGTTTGTCAAGCAGGCACCGGACAATAAAAGGATAAATATATTAGGAATAATATTCTTCGCAAATCCATAAATGAGAAAACGGCCTTGTAACAAAAGGGCCGTAAGTACTAAGTCAATTTTGCAAAACTCTTGTTCTAACTTACAGCCCTTTTTTCCGTGTTTTATCCAACTCACAGATACCGGCCGGATTCGTTTGAGACAGTCCGGTTACGGCGTTCTATGCCGGGTAAATCAATTCTTATTGAGCGGATCGTACCATCGCTTCGGTATTTCTTCCCCCAGTGTTTCCTTAATGGTAGTCACATGACCGTCCAGCCAGAGACAGTTGAGTTTCCCGCCTGTTTCAAAATCTTTACCACTATCTCTTATAGAATGCCTGAAGATACCCCGGTACCACTCCTGACGGCCGCCTTGCCTATAGTGTGACAAATTCTGGCCGCTTGAATCGACACAGAGCATATCATTCCCGTTCTCGATTCTCGGCTCCATATGATCGTGTGCGACGATGACTTCCGCATGACGCGGGATAGCAGTAGAATTCTCCTCAGTCAGCCAGCCGTTCATGGAATACGCTGAATTTTCTACCTCACCTTCGTCGTATAGCATTTCCTGTGCTACTATCTGAGAGAAGTTTTTGAAGGTCGGGCAGCCGAAAAGCTCCGGTTCCTTTACATAGTCTAGGTAGATAACGCCCCAATATGAGTGATTGTCGCTGGCCTTTAAAAGATTTCCGCCGGCGGTATACCAGAGATGCCCATTACATGCTCCCTGGTGGGTATGAAAATCGGGCATCTTGTAATCGTTGTCCTGGAGGTACATAACGATGCCAATACCTATGCTCCTAAGATGAGAAATACAGGCTTGATTCCGTGCCTGCTCCTTTACCCTCCGCAAAGCCGGCATCAATATAGCCATCAGTACTGCAATGATGGCAATAACAACGAGAAGCTCAATTAACGTAAAACCCTTTTTTCTATACATCATCTAATGATCCCCTAATACAATCTGCATTTATTGCTGATGAATTTCAACTTCGATTTTCAATTACCGTTCGAGGGCACTATGAAATGATTGGACTTTCGCATCTGCAATCAAATACCCAACCTTCAATATTTTATTTATTTTATAGCACAATTGGAGATTCAGTACAAGTAAAAAACCGGCCTGGTTCAGGAACGCTTGATTTTGGGTAACAGTGGAAGGGAAGTCATGGCTCCCACATCGTTATGGGGATTTCGTTTGTTGATATGTGTTTAGCCAAGGAAAACCATCCCCATCCCGATAAAAGTAAATCGGGATGAGGCTGCCACCCAGTAGAATTGCTGGAAAACGGGTGGCAGCCTCAAAGCCGCAGGCTTTGGGGATGGACGCAAATGCTATAATCCGGCTAAACAAGTACGTTTGTTGGTGGGCAGGGTTGAGGGGCGGCCGATCAGTTTTGGCGGAATCTATCGAATCCGAGCAGTTCCAGCCAATGTGGGTGGGCGTTGCCACTGAGCAGCTCGGCCGGACTTTTTCCGACTCGCTCAGGTCGATCACTGCGTGCACCGACTTCGTCAGCCAGATCAACGGCAGCAGCCTCTATTTGGCGGGCCAGAGCCAGTTTCTTGCTCAGCCTTAACTGTTACCCAGGATTGAAACAGGTCGATTTTTCAGAAGTGAGGAAATTGTGTGAGAGAAAAGTGGGCAGATTATAGCCGGTGCTGAACAAGGAGGGCAGAAACTGCATTGTGTCAGCAAAAACAGTAGGGCCCTTCGGCTACAAACCCTGTCTTTGGATAACGATTAAAACTCGGCCACTGACATATCCCTGCTTTGAATATGTCGTATGGCTTCATGCTCATCATCTGCAAAATTGAAAACCGCCACAAGACCGGTCCGTACGAAGATTTGTTTGATTACCGAAGAAACATAACACAGGACAAGCTGATGTCCGGAACCTTTGAGCAGCTTATCAAGTATCATCAGGCCGCAGATGTTTTCTGAAGTCAGCATTTTAACTTTAGAAAAGTCGATCACAACATCGCGGTCAACACTGTTACTGAGCATTTTATTGATTGTGTCAATTTCATCGCCGTGCTGTGGATATTCAGGCAAGCTGATGAAAAGGACATCTTCGGAGAAACTTTGGGTATCCATTTCTGCTCCCCCCGCTTGAGATAGAACTAACCGGCCGGTTTCAGGCTCTTTATCGGAATTGCCTTGTTAAAAAACCAACTCTTATAAGTAAAGTATAGTTGAACAATCGCCAAATCCAAACAGAATCAGGCAAAAAAAGGCCTATTCGGATAAATAATCCTGCCCTAAATAGGGCTTGCTGAACAAG
>DQCG01000592.1 GCA_003533825.1 Phycisphaerales bacterium | reverse complement strand
ATGTGCATCGACGCGAAGGGCTTCGCTCTACTGGAACAGGCTTTTGCCTCGGCTGAAAGCAAAGGTCTGCTGCTCTACGATATCATGACCGAGCGCTTCAACACCACCTGCATTCTACAGAAACTTCTCGTCCTCAATAAAGAACTCTTCGGCGAGATGGAAGCCGGCTCACCGGAAAATCCCGCCGTCGTTAAAGAGAGCGTACACCATTTCTTCAAATATGTTGCCGGAGCGCCGCTAAAGCGGCCCGCCTGGTATTTCGATACGACCCAGCAGGGCGAAGGCCTGGTGGATGTCACAACGCACCTGATAGACCTGATGATGTGGACGTGTTTCCCGGAGCAGGCAATCGATTACCGCAGAGACATTGAGATAAATAAAGCCAGGCGCTGGCCCACTACGCTTACTCGCGCGCAATACGAGAAAGTAACGGGAGTGTCCGAGTTCCCTGATTATCTCAAGGACAAGCTCAACGACGATGGAGTTCTGCCCTGCTATGCCAACGGCGAGACGACCTTTACTATGAAGGGCATCTGCGTAAAACTCTCGGTGACGTGGAATTTCCAGGCGCCGCAGGGTGGTGCTGATACGCATACCTCGCTGTTTCGAGGGAGTAAGGCTAATGTGATTATTCGCCAGGGCAGGGAGCAAAACTATCGGCCGGAGGTGTATGTCGAGCCAGCCCCGGGAGTGCAAGCCGCTAAAGTGGCAGCTTCTTTGAAAAAAGCCGTCGCCGGCTTGCAGAGAAAATTCCCCGGCTTGAAAGCCGAGAAGGCCTCAGACGGCTGGCACATCGTCATACCCGACAAATGCCGGGTCGGACACGAAGCTCATTTTCGAAACGTTATGGACGCGTATCTACAGTACCTGGCTGAGGGCAGACTGCCTGAATGGGAGATCCCCAGCATGATCGCCAAATACTACATTACGACGAGGTCGCTCGAATTAGCCCGTCAGTGAAACTCAAAGAAGAAAGCAAAACAAAATGGCCCACGAGCAATTAGCACTGTTAGGTGGTGAGATGTCGATTAAGCCGGATGCGTCAGACCTTTTTGCATGGCCGATCGTCACCGAACGGCACGAACAAGCCGTCCTCGATGTGCTTCGAGCCCGGAAGATGTCCGGCATCGAAATCACCAAAGAGTTCGAGAAAAAATACGCCGAATTGCTCGGCCGAAAGTACGGCCTGACTTACAACAACGGTACGGCGGCTATTCTGGGTGCCATGTACGCCCTGGGCATCGGCCTCGGCGACGAAGTTATCTGCCCGAGCATTACCTACTGGGCCTCGGTCGCGCAGGCGTACAGTCTCGGCGCAACGCCCGTTTTCGCCGATATCGATCCTGAGACTCTCTGCATCGATCCGAATGACATCGAGCATCGCATCACGCCGCGAACCAAAGCGATTGTCGTCGTGCATTACGCGGGGATGCCGGCCGAGATGGACGCGATTATGGAAATCGCCGGCAAGCACAACCTGAAAATACTCGAAGACGCTTCCCACGCTCACGGGGCGCTCTACAAAGGCAGGCAAATCGGCACCTTCGGCGAGGCGGCGGCATTTTCCCTGATGACCGGCAAAGCTCTGGCGGTCGGGGAGGCAGGAATCCTCTTTACCGATGATCGAAGAGTTTATGAGCGTGCGCTTCTGTTCGGGCATTACATCCGACACGATGAAATCACGCTGGATGAGCTTAAGCCATTCGCCGGGCTGCCCTGCGGCGGAGCCAAGCACAGGATTCACCAGCTAAGCTCGGCTTTCGGACTGGTGCAGTTGGAGCTGTATCCGAAGCAGATGGCCGAGATCGATAAAGCGATGAATTATTTCTGCGACCTGCTCGAAGATACCGCCGGGATCAGGCCGATCCGACCGGCCAAAGGTACGAACACTACCAAAGGCGGCTGGTACTATCCGCATTTCAGATACATCGCCGGGGAGCTCGGAGGCCTTTCTCTTTCACGTTTCAGTCAGGCTGTTATCGTCGAAGGCTCGATCTGCAATCCGGGCTGCAATAAGCCGCTACATCTTCATCCGCTGTTTACAAGCATGGACGTTTACAGCCACGGCAGGCCGACACGGATTGCGTTTCTCGATGAGTCCGCGAAGATCGAGCAATACGTCGAAACGCTGCCGGTAGCCGAGGGTATTACCCGCCGGGTCTTCGAGGTCCCGTGGTTCAAGCATTACCAGCCGGAGATAATCGAACAGCATGCAAGAGCTTATAAAAAGGTAATCGAGAATTATCAGTCACTGCTGCCCGGCGATACCGGCAAAGACGCCGAGACCGGCGGTTACAGCAGCTTTTTCAGCAGTCAAAAAAACACGTGAAAATAACCTGCTTTTTAGAGGCTGGCGATGTTCGGATGTTTTGCCGCGGCGGTTTCGTTCGGTCTTGAGACGGGCGTTGTGACAGGAGCATTCTTGAGCATATCCGGTTCTGCTTTGGCCTGCTCGGCGATTTCGATCATTGCCTCTACGAAAGCATCCAGCGTTTCCTTGCTCTCGGTCTCGGTCGGCTCGATCATCATCGCCTCTTTTACATTCGTCGGGAAATAGACGGTAGGGGGGTGGAAGCCTCTGTCTATGAGAGCTTTGGCGATGTCAATAGCATGAACACTTTTACCAAGCATGCTTTCCGGGACGCTGAAAACACATTCATGCTTGCAAGTTCTGTCAAACGCGAGCTTGTAGTGCTTCTTGAGCTTTTCCTTGACGTAGTTTGCGTTTAGCACCGCATTTTCGGCGACTCTCTTGAGACCGTTTTTGCCGAGCATCAGCATGTAAACATACGCGCGCAGAATAATGCCAAAGTTGCCGTAGAAAGGCGCTACGTAGCCGATTGATTTCGGCCTGTCATATTCCAGTGCGTAGGTTCCATCGTCCCTTTTGACGACGATTGAGACCGGCAAAAAATCGAGCAGTTTTTCTATGACTCCGACCGGCCCGGCGCCGGGGCCGCCGCCGCCGTGAGGGGTGGCGAACGTTTTGTGCAGGTTGATGTGCACGATGTCGAATCCGAAGTCGCCGGGGCGCGCCTTGCCGACTATGGCATTGAGGTTGGCTCCATCGTAGTATGCCAGGCCATCAACGCTGTGAATAAGATCGCAGATATCTCTGATATGAGGATTGAACAGGCCGAGCGTATTGGGGCAGGTCAGCATTACTCCGGCGACGTCGTCATCCAATGCCTTCTCGACGTCTTTCAATTCCATGAAGCCGTTCTCGGTTGTCCCTATGGTCCGAACCTTGTACCCGGCGATCGCCGCGCTGGCGGGATTTGTGCCGTGAGCACTGTCCGGGATAAGAACAGTGGTTTTTTTGTTGCCTTTATCGCGGTGGTATGCGGCCATAATCATCATGCCGGTCAGCTCGCCGTGCGCGCCGGCCAGCGGCTGCATCGTGAATCCCGCCATCCCCATGATTTCACGGAGGAACAGGTCCGTCTCATAGAGCACTCGCAGCGCTCCCTGGGTGAGCATACCGCCCATTCTCAACTGAGGCAGCAATGGGTGAAGGTGTGCGAAGCCGGGATACGCGGCGATTCGCTCGGTAACTTTGGGATTGTACTTCATCGTGCAGGAGCCGAGCGGGTAGAAGTTCGTGTCGACGCCGAAATTTCTGCGGGACAGCTCCGTGAAATGCCTTATGACATCGAGCTCACTGAGCTCCGGCAGCTCCGCCGGTTTTTCACGCAGCAGGGCTTTCTTGATATTTATTGACGCAGGCACGTCACTT
Organism: Phycisphaerales bacterium; assembly: GCA_003533825.1. Lineage (GTDB taxonomy): Bacteria > Planctomycetota > Phycisphaerae > Sedimentisphaerales > Anaerobacaceae > JAFGPJ01. Next base: position 1,858 of record DQCG01000592.1, on the reverse strand, counting down.
GGTCCCGGCTGAACCGCCCGCCGGTCCGGTGCACTCTTTTCAAATATCAGCTTCATAGCACACTCTCCAGAGCTTCAGCAAGCATCCCGATTTGCTGCTTTGTCCGCTTTTCGGTGACACAAATCAGGATGGAATTCTCCATTTTTTCGTAGTATCGGCTCAGCGGAAAACCCGCCGCAAAGCCTTTCTCGATCAGTTTCGCAATCACATCCGCCGCTTCGCAAGGCAGGTCCAGGACAAATTCGTTAAAGAACCACCTCGCCTTAAAGTGCGGCTCGACACCCGGGATGGCGGTGAGGCGTTTGTAGGCATAACTGGCCTTGTCCGCACATATCTGGGCGGTTTCTCTCAATCCCTGTTTGCCGAGCAGGGACAGGTAAACCAGCGCCGTCAGGGCACAAAGCGCCTCATTCGAGCAGATGTTCGAAGTAGCCTTGTCGCGACGGATGTGCTGTTCGCGGGCCTGGAGTGTCAGGACATAGCTTTGCCGGTCCATTCTGTCGGTGGTCTGTCCTACTATTCGACCGGGCATCTTGCGAACGTACTTCATCCGCGAGGCCATGAATCCGAGGTAAGGTCCGCCGAAAGACATCGGCATGCCAAGGCTCTGACCTTCTCCGGTCACAATATCGGCCCCCATCTCGCCCGGCGTCTTGAGTATCCCCATCGAAATCGGATAACAGGAGACGATCAAAAGTGCTCCTTTCTTGTGGGCGGCCTCGGCGATGTCACTGAAATCGTCGATGCAGCCGAAGAAGTTCGGATTCTGGAGGATTACGGCGGCGGTCTTGTCGTCGATTTTCCTGAATATCCGTTTGCGGTTTGCCAGGCCGTCCGCGCAATGCGTTTCTTCGAGGTCGATTTGCAGGTTCTGCGTGTATGAGTCAATCATGACGCGATTAATGGGATTGACGCTGTCGTCGATAATGACTTTGTTGCGCCCGGTTATTCGCAGCGCCATCATCATCGCCTCGTACATTGCGGTCCCGCCATCGTACAAAGAAGCGTTGGCGACCTCCATTCCGGTTAAGCGGCAGATGGCCGACTGGTATTCGTAAATTGCCTGGAGCGTTCCCTGCGAAAGCTCCGGCTGGTACGGCGTGTAGGCGGTGTAGAACTCGCTGCGCGAAACGACCGAGTAAACCGCCGCCGGAATGAAATGGTCGTAGAATCCCCCACCCAGAAAACAAGTCAGATTAATCGAGTTCTTATCGGCAAGCTCCGCCAGCTTATTTCGGACGTTCTGCTCGTTGATGCCGTCGGGCAGGTTCATCGGTTTGTCCAGGAACTCCGAAGGGATGTCGGAAAACAGGTCGTCCATCCCAAGCCCGATTTCAGCAAGCATCTCTTTCTGCTGCTCTGTCGTATTCGATATGAAAGGCATTTGGTATATCCTCATAGCCGGTGTCGGATCGCTCTCAGGCAGCCCGGCCACGGCCGAATGGCGGTTTCTATAATCCCGCTACGTACTGCTCGTATTGTTCGGTGTCCATCAGGTCCTCGTGGGACTTCGGATCGGTGAGCTGCAATTTAGCTATCCAGCCGCTCTTGTAGCAATCCTCGTTTATAAGCTCGGGGCGGGATTCAAGCTCCTGGTTGACTTCGATTACCTTTCCCGTCACGGGCGAATAGACGTCACTGGCGGCTTTCGAACTCTCAACGATAGCAATTTCGTCGTGAGCGCTGACTTCCTTACCAATTACAGGCAGCTCGACAAAGACAAGCTCGCCCAATTGCTCCTGAGCGTAATCTGTGATACCCACCGTTGCGGCGACACCTTCAATGCCGACCCACTCGTGGTCTTTGGTATAAAGTAAACCTTTAACTGCCATTTAATACTCCTCAATCAGAATTTTGC
>DQCG01000390.1 GCA_003533825.1 Phycisphaerales bacterium | reverse complement strand
AGAAATTCCTTTATTTGCTCCAGATCACGATTATTTGCCAGCAGTTCCTCTTTGGTCGGGAAATCGACGCCGTAGAAACATGGGAACCTGATCGGCGGACAGCTTACTCGCATGTGGATTTCCTTCGCCCCGGCCAGCCGTAACGCCCTTATCTTGCCGCGAGTCGTCGTCCCGCGAACTATCGAATCGTCCACCACGACGATGCGTTTGCCGGCGACAACCTCGTTTACAACCGCCAGCTTGAGTTTCACCTCAAGCTCTCTCAGTTTCTGGTCCGGCGAGATAAAAGTCCGCCCCACGTAGTGACTTCTGACCAGTCCCATATCGAACGGAATCCCGCTCTGCTCGGCGTACCCTATCGCCGCCGAGGTGCCGGAGTCAGGAACGGGAATCACCACGTCGGCATCAGCAGGGTACTCGGACGCAAGCTGCCTGCCGACCTTCTTTCTGTACTCGTGTACATTTTCGCCGAAAAACGTGCTGTTCTGCTTGGCGAAATAGATGTGCTCGAAGATGCAGTGTGCCGGTGTGACGGTGCCCGGTGTAACGAAGAATCTGCTGGAGAAGCCGTTTTCATCCAGCCGGACTATCTCCCCCGGCTCGACCTCGCGAACGAACTTTGCCCCGACGGCATCCAGGGCACACGTCTCGCTCGCAACGACATACGCTCCCGGCTGCCCGCCGGCCTCGGTCTGAATCTGCCCGATGCACAGAGGCCTGATACCGAACGGATCGCGGGCCGCCTCTATATGGTCAGCAAAAAGAAACAGTAAACTGTACGCACCCTGAAGGTGGTTCAGCACATGCGCCAGAGGATCCGGGTGCCTAACGTGCGTCGGCTTGGCCAGCAGGTGCGTGATGACCTCGGTGTCGGCGGTGGATTTGAAAATGCTGCCGTATGCCTCGTACTCGTCCCGCAGCCTCGCGGCGTTGATAATGTTGCCGTTATGTGCCACAGCCACCTGTCCGCGGGAGTACCCGGCCAAAAGCGGCTGGCAGTTGACCGCCCTGCTGGCACCCGTTGTACTATAGCGAACGTGCCCTATTGCAATCTGCCCGGGCAACTTATCAAAAACATCCCGTCCGCCCCGGAAAACCCGCCTGACCGTACCCATCCCGGCATAGCAATGCAGAATCTTGCCGTCGCTTGATGCTATACCGGCCGATTCCTGGCCCCGATGCTGCAGGCTGTGCAGACCGAAGTACGTCTTCTGGACCGCCTCGACATCGCCATATATGCCGAACAGACCGCAATACTCTTTCTTCTCGGAAGTCATAAAGGGATTGTCGTTCATCGCAGGCGGTTTGTCAAATTGAAATATGAAATCTGAAATTTGAGCCTTATTAACTCAAACTGACCGACTCGCTTTGTCATCCCTGCGAAGTACTTGTTTAGCCGGCCCCTGGTATTAGCGACCATCCCCAATCGCCATAAGGCGTCCCCAAGGGACTGCCGCTTGAGGCTGCCACCCGTTTTCCAGCAATTCTATTGGGTGGCAGCCTCATCCCGATTTACTTTTATCGGGATGGGGATGGTTTTCCTTGGCTAAACACATACCCTGCGAAAGCAGGGATCCAGGAACGTAACGGATTTAGTGGATTCCCGCTTTCGCGGGAATGACAGATTGTGTTATGTTATTATCATTGAATGATTTGCTGTGACATTCGACTAAAAAACGGTCAGCATGAGAACCTTATTATTCCTGCTCCGGATACATAAATTCAGGCACTCGCCGAACCTTGCCCTTCTCATTGACGCAGGCCAGAACGCTGCCGCCCTCGGCTAAGATTACTCCATCACTGCTGCGAGTCAGCTTATAGATGTGCTCGACCTTGGCGGCGGTAACCGCCGAACACGTAGTCTCCAGAAGGAGCTGCTCGTCATATTGTGCGGGCCGGCGAAACTTCATATTCAACCGGGAGACGACAAAGAACACGCCGGCCGCTTCAAGGTCTTTGTACGCCACACCGTTCGCTCGCAATAGCTCCGTCCGCCCCATCTCGAACCATACCGGGTAAACGCTGTGATGAACCACACCGCCCTTATCCGTCTCGGCGTAGCGGGCCGCGATATTTATCGTATGGCTCGAGATTGTCATTCTTCGTTGAAAATCCATTTGTCGTGGAACTGCCGTGTTACGGCAAAAATTATTTAATCTTCTTTATACCAGTATTTCTCTATTTCTTCGAGTGTCTTACCCTTTGTCTCCGGCACACATCGCCAGACAAAGACCAGCAGGCAAACGCAGAAAACTCCATAAATCCAAAACGGAAAGCCGCGATGAAACTTCTCGATAAGCCATGAATTCTCATCCATAACCGTGAAAGTCTGCGTCACGATGTAGTTCGCCAGCCACAGAAACACCGTCGCCACTCCCATAGCACGCCCGCGAATCCGCGTCGGGAATATCTCCGAAAGAATCACCCACGTCACCGGCCCGACCGAAAGAGCAAAGCACGCGATATAGCCGAGAATAAAAATCAGCAGCCACATCCCAGTCGTATGCTGCAAATAGCCCGCAAAGCCCATCGCCGCCAGGCAGATTCCCATACCCGCCGAGCCGATAAGCATCAGAGGTTTTCGTCCGAGACGGTCGACCGTCCAGATGGCGATAACCGTAAAAGTCATATTCACCGCCCCGACGATGACCTCCTTGAGCAGGGCGGCGTTCGTGCCCGAGCCCATCTTCTTGAAAATCTCCGCGCCGAAATATAGAAAGACATTGATACCTGTGACCTGCTGCAGGACGGCCAGCACAA
>DQCG01000314.1 GCA_003533825.1 Phycisphaerales bacterium | reverse complement strand
AAAATATCTGGCTAAACACGTACTCCGCGGGAATGACAGGTTGTTTTATGTTGTTGCCATTAAAAAACTTACTATATCATTCGACTCAAAACGGTCGGTTTGAGTTACTATTTCGAGTGGGCTGATGTCAATACTCCAGATTGTGATCTTCAAGCCAATCTTGAGTCAACAGGGCAAGGTCCGCCGTATCTGCCATACCATTTCGATCCAGGTCGCCCGGTTGTTCGTTACCGGTTCTCATCCAATATTGAGCTTGAACGGCAAAATCCTTAGAGTCGACAATCCCGTCATTGGTCATATCCGCCAGTAGACTCCAGCCATGGGGCGGCATACCGGCCTCGGCTGTGCCGCCGTAGCTACCCATATTGATTCGTAAGTTGGTTCCCCACATATTAGCAGGATCGCCCGGCACGCTCAACAACTCGCCTTTCAACGGTGAACCGGGATTACCCGCATCGATACATTGACTGGTCATTTCATCATGGAGCCATTGCTGGTGCTCGGAGTCCCAGCGCCAGCCCGCACTCTTCAAATGGTAGTCGCCTGTATCAGGATCGGCAAAGAGCGGGTCGGCGCCGATGTTTCCAATCCCCCCGAGAATCCCGGTCCAACCCCGGATACAGCAATATTTGATGACAGATCTCTTACTACCTTGCGCATCGTTGATCTGTGCTGATTCATCCATACCGCCGCTATCACTGTTATCCCAGAGAATGGAGTTAGCCAATTCAGCACTGCCGCCCCATCCATTCCATATTCCGCCGCCCATCTCCGCCGAGTTGCCGCTTAATGTGCAGTTAATCAGGACCGGAGTGGCCTCGCTGCTTTTCACGGCACCGCCGTATTCAGCCAGGTTCCCACTGAATATGCAGTTAGCCAGTCTCGGTGTGCTGTCGTAACAGTTATACATACCGCCACCATGCCGGGCAGTGTTTGCAGTGAAAGTGCACTTAGCTAAAATCGGATTGCTATTCTCGGAGTTGTACATGCCGGCACCGCTATGGTTCGCAAAGTTCCCGCTGAAAGTGCAATTGGTAAGTACCGGGCCGCTGTTAACCATATTGCACATTCCGCCGCCGCTGCCGAGCGCGGAAAGTTTGGACTCAGCCGAGTTTTCGCTGAACGTGCAGTTAGTGAGTTTCGGTGAGCTATTATAAGAATTACACATTCCGCCGCCGTACTCTCCGGCGGAATTCCCCGTGATGATACAATTAATAATCGTCGGACTGCTTGCGGTGCATCTGATACCCCCGCCAAATCCACTGACAGAACCATTGATAATTTTAATGCCGTCTAAGATAGATTTTTCGCCTTCGCCGTTATGGAAATCGAAACCGCGTCCTTTGAACTGGCAGTCAATAATGCAATTTTCCGGGCCATTTTCGCTTTTTACCGTAATGGCCTTTCCCTTGAAGTCGATATCGAAGTTTCCTTCCCCCGAGTATTGCCCATCAGCAATCCATATAGTATCGCCTTCCGAGGCATCGTCAATCGCAGCCTGAATTGTGGGATAGACGCCCGGCACCTGGAAACCGGGAAATTCCGCCGATGTACTGAACGAATAGCACAGTCCGTTGTTATCCAGCGTGACCTTGTTGCCCACTGCATCAATCAGGTCTATGACAAAATAGTAAACCGTGTCGATTAAGAGAAACCTCAGCTTGATAACATGTTCATTGGCCCAGACTATATTTTCCTGTACGAAGGTATATGGCCCGCCGCGTGCCGGACCGTAACGAACCTGCGCCCTGGTTGATTCGTTCGTCGTTAACGCTATACTTGCCACAAGGTTTTGCGCTTCAACCTGCACATCTAAAAGCGCCGGCACCTCACAATCGGTAAGAGCGTTATCCATTGTTGCTGATGGATTACCGTTGCCGTCATTGGCATCGAAATATATTACCGTTATGACCTCACCGGAGGAAACCTGCACAGTTCTATCTTCCTTGAAAGGTTCGCCCGAGCCGGTTGAAATGGTCCCGGTGAAAACACCAAGGACGGAAGTTCTTTCTGTCAGGATGACCTTTTCCAAATCACCGCCGCTTGTCATTATAGTCGCATCCTGACTGCCCTTATTTTTCAGGTCCCAATCCGCCAGAAGCATACCCACAACGCCGGGACGGGCGTAATAGTCGCTATCGAAACTGATATATCCCCGCGAGGGTATAACCGCATGCATTGCCTCCGAAAGATTCACCCGCCCATTTGAAAGACAGATTCCGGGCGAAATCGGGTCCGCTGTTCTCGTCAGTACGCTATATACCTGATCAAAAGTCATTAGCGGATTAGCCGAAAGTAAAAGAGCACAAGCTCCTGCGATATGGGGACAGGCCGTTGATGTCCCTGATAAGATAGTCGTGTATCTGTTGTTGGATACACCAACAAAAGCTCCTTCCGCGCTCAGTGATAAAACATCCACTCCCGGAGCGGCTATATCCACACAGTCGCCATAATTTGAATACGGCCATCTTTGGTCGTCCGCATCTGTTGCCGCCACTGAAATCACGTTTTTATAGCAGGCCGGATACCGGGGCAGGCCCGTATCGTCATTGCCGGCCGATGCCACTATAATTACACCCTGGCTGTGAGCGTAATCAACCGCATCTTTGAGCAGCAGAGATTCATCCGCCGTACTCCAGCTATTGGAAATAATGTCGGCTCCGTTTTCCACGGCGTAATAAATGGCAAGAACCGCATCGGATGTGCTTCCATCTCCGAATAAGCCCATAAACTTAAGGGCCATTATCCTTGTATTCCAGCAAATCCCCGTTATGTCCAGATCGTTATCACCCCTGGCGGCAATGATACCGGAACAATAGGTACCGTGACCATAGTCATCGAAAGGATCGCCGTTGTTGTAAATGAAGTTGTATCCATATATATCGTCAACGTAGCCGTTCTCGTCTTCATCTATCCCCTCAGCCCCGTTCAGTTCCGCTTCATTGACCCACATGTTGTCCCGTAAATCTCTGTGGTTATAGTCCACACCCGTATCCAATACGGCAACTACCGTCTCTGAGCTTCCAGTATAAACACTCCAGGCCCCTTCTGCAGATATCTTGCTCAGTGCCCATTGGTCGGCATGAAGCGGATCATTCGGTATTGAATCTGCCGAAACAATATAGTTTAATTCCGCATATTCAACATCAGGATTGTTTCGATACTCGGCAAGAGCTTCTTCAAGTGATTGCCGGGATTCGCAGTTAAGCTGAATCTTGTATATATTGCCGAGGTCGGGGACCTTTGCGATTTTCGGAACCCGTTTGAGTCTTTCAAGGATGCGTTTTTGTTTTTTCGCCGGAAACCTGCCGTCTGCTCCCTTAAGTGGTTCGAGATTGAGTTGCCTGCTTCTAAAGTCCTTTAAAAGAGGTTTGATCCGGTTAAGCCTGTATTTTTTATTCAACGAAGCTAAATGGTATGACAAGGGCAAGAAGTTCGGATTACCGGCCGAGTCATGGAGTTGTAGCTGCCTTTCGATTATGTTGGCGGCAGTCCCGCGAAATTTTACAATTATCTCATTCGGAACGCAGCGGCGGGGGGCTGCGCCAATTGCCGCCGGTGTTAAAACCGCTGAAAATAAGAGCAGGGCAAGACTTGAAAGTACCGTCTTTTTCATTTACCTGCTCTCCATGATTTACCCTATACATTGGCTTTCAGCCGCTCGAGAACATCCGGGCTGTGATGCTATAAAAAGAACCGAGTTATACAGATGAAGAATTATTGCGGCAATTCCGGCCTGCCTCTACATCCAAAGCTGATATAATTATAGCACGAGAGCAGTTGATTTTGCAAGGACTTTATGCAAATCCCGTCAAGCACAAGGAGTGTAAATTCAGCATCTGCAAAACCGGCACGAATCGGCGTAATGCGAGAGGCCAGGCATAACTCATGAGAGCCTGACTTTATCCGGAATTTTTTGTATGCTGCTCAACAGGTAGTTGTTCACTACTACATCCCAGCTCATATTTTTTGCAAGCTCGTAGCCGGTTTTAACCATGCTTTCAATCTCGGACTCGTCTTTTGGCAAGCGTGAGCATATTTGCATTGCGACTTTTTCGCTCTGGCTTGCCTCTATACGGTCTCGTATCGACCGGTCGATTTGCATCAGGTCCTCAATGTCGACATAGCTGCGGATTTCCAGGTCGGTATAGTCAGCGACAATAACATTCTTGACGTTTTCCGGGCCGGTTACATCCCGCAGAAAACCCAAACATCCGCAGACACTGCTGAATACGCATATACCACCGAAAGTGAGCGGCTCAAGCTGGGCTATCCCGAACGGCTCATAAATGCTCTGGCCAAATTCGACATCGGTTCCCTTGCGGATGTCCATAAATTCTATATCATGCGGCATCCTTTGGCCGCATTTTTTAGGCTCAAATCCAAACTGGTTGATGAACACTATTTTCAAATTTCTGCTTCTGGCATTAAATTGCTGCACCGCCGTATAGTAATTTGCTTCCCCGCCAGACATGTCCGGCCAGCCTTCACGATGAGCAACGGGCCAATTATATGTAGACTCCATATCGTGAATATCCCGGCTGCGCCGCTGTGATACTTCCGTCGAAAGGACAAACAGCACTCCCGTCTTGCCCTGCGTCCTGAACTCCCGTTCGATGTGTTCAAGAACGCGCAAATCACGCCACATTCCTTTGCTCCGAACGAGCCTTGTTACGTGCGTGAAAACATAATCAGGCTTATAACCTAACAGGTTTTCACAGTATTGCTG
>DQCG01000569.1:1086-4406 GCA_003533825.1 Phycisphaerales bacterium | reverse complement strand
TTCTCTTGAGTCCGCATTTTGTTATGTTGATCAAGGCGGGTGACCAGAAATTGAATACGCTCAAAGTCAGCGTCTTTCAGTGTGTACAAGGCGTTATCACAAAGCCCTCAAAAAAATAGGGTCAGGTCTTGCAATCACGCATACTACCCAGCCTCTGGATCTCGCTTTGCGAGCCCATCTTTACCGTTGCCTGACCCGGGTTGAGCGGCTTCTATCGGGGTCGCATCAATAATATTGATACGCCCCTCGGTCATAATGATATTCTTGACTTAAAGCTGACGATTGATCTCACCCAAGAGTTCATCCTATAAATCATGCTCAACTAGCTTGTTGCGAAACCGCCCTAATATTGATGCTTCGGGAACGGTTAACCCAAGCTCAAGATGACAGAGCTGTCGAAATAACAAATCTCGATATAGACACTGAGCCAGCTGAACATCTGACATGCGATATCACACCCCAAGCAGTAAGCTCCGGAACAGTGTTAACAATGGGTAACTTGGACGCCCGGTGTTTGACGCATAGATTGAGGACAGCAGTTGCTCAACTTGCGTCCAATCAAGCAACACTTCAGTATCATCAAGCGCATGTAATACAGGGTGGTTAAGATCTGCGCTTGAAACAAACCATTCAGGCTGTGTAGTAAATGATTTTTACATGTCTTATTTTAACAATTTAGCACCATGCTTATGGAGTTATGCTGAGGCCTCAATATACTTATTTTCCCAGCAGCGTTTCGTACTGGTTGACCCTAAAAATAACTATCGAAATAACGCTAGCCACCTCACCTTCACCACAAAAACCATTAGAGATGCTGTTTGATAAACCTCATACAACACGCTAAGCCCAACCACTTTAAATGCTAGGCGATATTTCTAATTAGTTGACAAATCAACTATTGACATATAACATATAGAGATGACTCACATCTGGTATATGTAAAATGTCGACTAAATCACCCTCACTCGATCAACATCTCTTTAATCTTACAAATGTTATTCAGCCTTCACGGAGAGTTTGGATGCAGACCGTTAGCACGATTCCTTTTGATCATGGCATGTCCACATCTTTGGCGATTATCGTCTTATTGGCCTCACGTTTTGGGCCCCATGTTCAACAAAAAACGCTGGCTATCGAGGCTGGCATTGACGCCGCAGCTCTGGTTCGCATACTTGATCAAGGAGAAAAAGCCAAACTGCTCGTTCGTTGTGATGTTCCCAATGATCGCAGGAGCAAAGCCATAAAATTACTGCCGAAAGGAAAACGACACGCTAGCAAAATGGAAGCATCGCTACAAGATTTGCGTTTTAAGTTGATGGGAGATGTGCCGGAAGAAGATATTGAGACAACAACGCGCGTGATGCGCCTACTAGAGGAACGCTGCCAAGCATACTTACTAGACGATAAGCCTACACAAAAATGATGTTCAAACCTGAGCAGTGGTTGTTTGCATTCAAGCTGTACATAGCAATCATGTTGGCGTTTACGATCTCCGCCCATGTTGGTCTTCCCCAAACATCTTGGGCAATTGTTACATGCTGCGTGGTCATGAACCCCATGAGCGGTGCTGTAAGATCTAAAGCCGTTTACCGTCTTGTCGGAACACTTTGTGGGGGAATGGTCTCGCTGGTTTTAGCAAGCCTATTTTCAAATACACCTGTTTTAATGATTGTCTTTGTGGGGCTCGTTGGTGCGATAGCATTTGGATGCTCTTTACTAGATCGCACACCGCGAAGCTACGGTTTTCAGCTTTTCGGGCTTACATTAATGCTCGTCGCGGTACCTAACATAGAGAATCCGGCGGCCATGTTTAATACGACCACATTTCGTCTCTGTGAAATTGGTCTGGGGATCATCTGTTGCACCGTTGTTGACAGTATTATTGCTCCACGTTCTTTAAGGCCTAGTGTGCAATTCAAATTGCAAGGTTGGCTGGCTGATATGGAGAAATGGATTGACGATGCCTTCGAAGGTCATATTACGGACAACAAAGCGACACATGACCGTTTAAAGGTACTCGCTGATATTAGCGCCTTATCCGCCCTGGCAGGTCAGTTGCGCTACGACCCGCTTGTTACGCGAAGGGAACGCCAACTTATATTTTCTATACAATTGCGTTTGTTACGCTTAGTCCCTCTTTTATCGGCAATTTCAGCCCGCATTGCCGATGCGGAACCAGATATACGCAGCAAGCTGACTGCCTCCTTAAAAAAAGCTGCTGCCCACGCAAAAAAGAGGGAGCCAGCGGGCGAAGTCTTGCTTACACAAATAACGCAAACGGCTCATAACATGGATTCTATGTCTGATTGGCGGCACTTAGTTCAGGAAGATATGGCCGAATTGATAAAAGTAACACTGCACACCTGGTCTGAAATACGGCAATTTGAACATTCGCTAAACAAAGCCTTGCCGTTACCCTCTATTCTTGAAAAAGAAGTCCGTAGCGCACGTTCGTCTACACTTTATCCTGATACATATATTGCTACCAAAATATTTCTTGGCAGCCTTTTAGCTTACAGCCTTCTCTGTGGGTTATGGTATGCAACAGGCTGGCAATTAGCCCCTGCCTCAATTTTAGTGGGGGTTGCCGCTCTCGCCTTTTTTGGTGGTTCAGACGAAGCTGGTCGCGTCATCTCCTTCTTTGGTATATTTACAATTATTGCCTTATTTGCCGCTAGCATATTAAGCTATGGCTTACTTCCGTTTGCCAAAGATTACCCCATGCTTCTGATCGTGATGGCGATATTTATCTTGCCGTTAGGCGCGTGGGCTACGAAAAACCCTATGGCGATATTGTTATTGGCTTTGGCCTTTAGCTGCATTAATTTTCAAAATATCTATCAGCCCTATGAATTTGGAACATTTCTTGAAATTTTTCTCGCCATTCTTTTTGGTATTTTTGTTGCTTTTTGTTGCTTAGGATTAGTGCGTACTACGATGGGTGCCAAGCACACCATGGAGCGACTTATTCGTCAGGGTCGTGAAGAAGTATTGAGCCTAACTTACCACGCCACGCTCCGCGATAGAGATGATTTCCTCAATCGCTCTCTAGATAAAATCGGCTCCCTTGCAAGCCGGCTTGAGCAAACCGGCCACATAGACAATAGCCCTCGTCTTTTAAACCGTTTACGCGCAGGCGCAAGTATTGCCGAGCTGAGGCATGCCAGTGCTCAACTCAATGAAGAAACTCGTCGCGCCCTAGAAGATTTATTCATTACTATCCGGCAAGAAATTAACCACGAAGAACCATCAGATACCCTTTTGGCAAAAATAGACAAGACGCTTTCAACCGCCTGGAAGCATGACTTGAGATCTGCCAG
>DQCG01000569.1:0-978 GCA_003533825.1 Phycisphaerales bacterium | reverse complement strand
TTTATTTCACCGTTACTTTTATGTTTGCTTAGTGCGTTTGTTGGAAGAGTAATGATTTCCTTCCTTCTTGAAAAAGTAGGCATATACAAAATTGTATGGCACCGCCCCTTATTCGATATTTCCCTGTTTTTTATATTATTGGGGATTTCCCTTAAAAGTCTTTACTTCCTAACTGGTTAAAATATGCAAAAAGAGAAAACACTTCATATACTTAAGGTCTTGATGACATGCACTCTGGCCGTTCTTGCGGCGTTTGTGTTGTGGTATATATATTCCTACTATACCTACACTCCGCAAACACGAGATGGCAGGATCAAGGCTGACATTGTTCCGTTGTCTTCAGATGTATCCGGCCAAGTAGAGGCTGTATTTGTTCAAGACAATCAACAGGTTCAAAAAGGAGATACTTTATTTTCTATCGACACCGACCGGTTGGAAAATCTTGTAGCGCAAAACGAAGCTGCTTTAAGCAATGCTAAAGCAACACTTGCTGCAGCAAACAGGGAAAAAAAACGATATAAAACCCTTAAAAACACTGTTGTCTCCGAACAAGAACGCGATAACCGTATATCCATTGCTGAGCAGGCTCAGGCGAAATACGATCAGGCCTTGGCAGACCTAAAACTCGCGCGCCTTAATCTTGAACGTTCGCAAGTGAAATCTCCCATCAATGGAATCGTAACCAATTTTTCACTTCGTCCGGGAACCTATGCAACCGCCGGGCAACCCGTTATGGCTTTGGTCGATATCGATAGCTTCTATGTCGCCGGATATTTTGAAGAGACGAAACTAAGCCATATTCGCATTGGCATGCCTGCAACTATTCATATGATGGGAGAAGATCAAGCTATTAGCGGTCATGTCGCCGGGATTTCATCCGCTATTGAAGACCGCGACCGCGCAACATCCTCGAATACCTTGATCGCCAATGTCAATCCAACTTTTAACTGGGTAAGGTTGGCACAGCGCGTCCCGGTT
>DQCG01000219.1:3498-4433 GCA_003533825.1 Phycisphaerales bacterium | reverse complement strand
CGACAGGATGCTGATGTACGAACGGCGGATAGAAAACAGCCTGTACAAGACGATAAACAGGCTTAAACAGTACCAGGCGATACGGCAGATAAAACTGGATGAAACCAGCGAGCATCAACCTGCCCAAGCCATCCCCAAAGCCTGCGGCTTTGAGGCTGCCACCCGGCCGGCGTATAAATTGAGCGACTTGAAAAAACAAAGCCAATTCGCAGCGGCGCATCTTTCTGCAAAGCCTTTAACGAAAGGAGATTATAACAATAATCCCGCGGCCGGAGTCGAAGAAAACAAAGCCAATCAAAGCCAATTACAAAGTCCGGGGCTATCGGCGTTCAGCGATTCAATGACGGTCTTTCGATAGATTTTGAATAAGCTCGACTTTGCTCTCCCATTTGTGTGAATCGATTACATCTGATACGGCCACATCGGACCGGCAAAATGAATGAAATAATTTCATTAGAGCCCGCAGTATAAACATATTAGACCTCCTTTTTTCCTGCAGTTGCGTTATGCAAGAGAAAAAGGGCCGCAAGCTTCATGCTCGCAGCCCTGAGAGTATAAATTAGTTGCAGATGGTTTTATGTCTTGCGTTTTCTAAGCATAGCCAGTGTACCGAGACCCAGCAGAGCAATGGTCGTCGGCTCGGGAATTGTCATGGCGCCGCTGAAGCCGTTTCCGCCGGAATAGCCGCCGGCCAGCATTTCAGCAAGGCTGTGATAATTCGTGCCGCTTCCGCCCTGCAATGAAAGCTCGAAGTCGAGTGCATTCGTGCCGGAATTCAAAATGGCGCTCAGCACTGCCGAGCCGAGGGTCTTGCCGGCGTCGGTTATAACGACGTCGGTCAGGTCCGCCTTGAAGTTGGAGTAGGCCGCCCCGATTGTCCCTACCGGGACAAGGTCACCTTTACCGAGTGTGGCTTTCAGGTAGATTTGGTAATC
>DQCG01000219.1:0-3461 GCA_003533825.1 Phycisphaerales bacterium | reverse complement strand
TGACATACTGGTTGAAGCTTAGTGTGCCGGCGCCGTCATAGCTCCAGCTTCCCGCGGTGCCGGCATCGGGACTGAATTCGATGCTCGGAGTCGCGAATACCGGGACACCTGAAAAAACCACCATTGCAATAATGATGATTGCAAATTTTTTCATTTTTTTCCCTCCTGCGTTTAGGGTTATGATTCTTCCCGCATTTGTATATGAGCTGCAGAACGCCCGCAGCAATCGCTATGAGTTTTCCACTCTGTTGGTTGTGTTATTAAGTTTCATTCAATCTGCGCTGCTTCATGAACGTCCCCCCTTTCTGCCGATCGTCGAATCGGTCGGCTTTTCGCTGCTGGTTGTTTTCCTGAACGAACCGAAAATCATCTTCTTCCCTTCCGAAAAATTTTCATTGCCCGGCAAGAGGCGAAAGGCCCGGCCGCGTGATAGAGAACCGTCACCGGCCTTGTCCTCCTGCAGTAAACATCTAATTTGTTTTTCTTTTCCTGCGAAGCAGGCTCAAACTTCCGAGGCCGAGCAGGACGATCGTTGTCGGCTCCGGGATCTGTGCAATATAGTCCTGGCTTCCGTTGTAGGAAAAGACTCGCAGGTTCGCCATCGGCCCGGTCCCGTCCAGGGAGTGCAGGAAGCTGTTTGCGAGAGATGCACCACCAAAGTCGGTATAGAAACCACCGGCTCCGGCCGTGCCGTCAAACTTAACGTCCCACTTCTTGGTGGTTGACGGCAGATCCTCGTAAACGATTTCCCATATCGCTGTCGCAAACGCTGCGGCCTTGGCGTCCTGAAGCCAGTTGAATGATCCGCTGCCGCCCCAGCTTGGGTCGTAGTATCTGCCCCACAGCTCGCTGATGTAGCCGGCCTTTTTCGTTCCCATCGCGCCGCTCAAGGGTCCATCCTGGAGCGGAATCACGCTATACTTCGTTGTGACTTCCGGCGCCAGTTCGCTCAGCTCGGTGCAAAAGCCGCTGATTGTGCCGTTGGACCAGAGCTTTCCCTCGCCGGAGCCGTCGGTTTTGTAAAGGTTATAGACACCGGCGTAAACACCTCCCGCCGATCCGTCCATACCGCCGCCCCACACACTGACCAGCTCATTCGCACCAAGGCCGGTATTCACTATTTCAACAGTGTCAACGGGGTAAGCATTGGCCGCACACGGCAGAACCACAAGAAGAAACAGCGCTGAGAAAAGCGTCGATATGATTGTTGATTTCATCATTTTCCTTCTCCCCAAATGTAATCGTAAAACGTCACTATTACTGCGGACTACCCGCGGCGGACGATTTAGCACTTTTATAAACCAAACTAACCTGGGTGCTCAAAAGGGGAAAAACTTGAGAACCCCCCATTCCATTATCACCGCCCCCAATTCTTCTTATAAAGATAAGTTTACCTTATTACTCCATAAAAGTCAAGGATTTTCAGCGGTTGCCGGTGGTGACATCGGAGATTTTTACGGTATGTGTCCCTGCTCGTCTAAAACAAAATGGTTTTAGGACCAAGATGTAACTGAGACGACGGCAGAGCAAAAATTTTTGGTGCTGATTTGGATTGATTGTTGGGATATGAGCGCAAAAAAACTGAGGGCTGACCCTGATGACCAGCCCCCCATTGAAGAAAGGAGTATTATGATGCCTGATTGTGCACGTATCCGTCCGGTAAATTCTCAGAACATTCTCAGGAGATAAAAGCCGCTGATGAGCTGTACCTTTTTTATGCCCCCCTGCTGCCGTCTCCCTCATGCCTGCTCTATAAATATTATACGTGATTTTTTGTCAAATGCCAAATGCAATTTTCCGGCAAATTTCCATTTTTGAAAATCAATACCATTTAACGACGACAGAAACGTAATCTACCAACGTTTTTCTCGTTCCGGCGGTGTCGTTATTCTGAATTTGGAGCTGGAAGGAATTCGCCTTTTCGGCCGTTTCCACGGCACTCGTAACGTCCCATGAATCGGTTGAGTCACTCGGCTGTCCCTGGCGGACCGGAGCCTCGATGGACGCCCATACCGCCGGCCTGGCGGGCCAGCCCGTTCCGACGGACCATACCAATTTACCTTTGGCAAATAATGGGTCCTCGACGTGCTCTATGAAGACGACGACCGATTTTATCGTCGCCTCTTGAGGTATGGAAGGATCGGAAAAGACATAGCACGTGTACGAACGCGAATCGGTTTCCATCCGCTCGTCGTCACTTGTCTGAACGACGGGAATCTTGTCTTTCGCCGACAACTTTTCTTTACCTTTCCAATTGAAGCAATCCGCGACGGTCAGTGTGTTTGTCAAAGGCGAGTCCAACGATGTCACCGTGACGGCGAATTCCTGGGTATCCGTCGCCGGGACACTGTTGCTGTCTTCAACCTTGACGAGCACGTCATGAGTCCCCGCCTGAGAGCTGGTCGGCCTCCACTCGATCAATCCCGTGTCCGGGTCGACGGTCATGCCTTCGGGTTTTGCGAGCAGAGAGAAGCTCAGCGAATCTCCTGCATCAGGGTCTTTGACTTTGACGTTGTACTTATATGAACTCCAGACTCGTGTGGTTTCGAGAGGTTTCGAAGTTATCCTGGGTGCATCATTGACCGCCTCGATAGTAAGATTCACCGTTGCCGTATCGGTGCCGCCGTTACCGTCGCTCATGGTGTAGGTGAACGTATCGGTTCCGCAGAAGTTTTTGTTGGGGGCATAAGTCAGCGTGCTGTCGGTGTTTATGGTGACCGAGCCGTTGCTGCCCTGCGTTGCTTTGAGGACGAGAAGCGGGTTCTTGTCCGGGTCCGTGTCGTTCGCCAGCACATCAATCATTACGATCGGTATATCTTCCTTTGCCGTAGTGCTGTCGTCATTGGCTGTCGGAGGATCGTTGGCCGGTGTCACGGTAATCGTTACGGTTGCCGCGGCGCTGCCGTCCTTGCCGTCGCTGACTTGGAATGTCAAGCTGTCGCGGCCGTTGAAATCCTGTTCGGGCATATAGCTCAGGTTCGGCACCGTCCCGGTCCACTGTCCATGGGACGGCTCTGTTATTATGCTGTAGGTCAGCGGGTCGTTATCGCGATCGCTGCCCTTAAGAGTAAACGATACCGGTGACTCTTCTTTTGTCGTCACACTCAGCGGCTCGGCCGTAGGGGGCTTGTTGACTTTTCCGGCAATGAATACGATGAATGCAATTACCAGAAGAATTGCCAACGCCGCAAGGAGAATGAGTTTCTTTTCCATAATACTCCTCCCTTAACAATTCAAACACCTTCCTATTGGACTCTGCATTATCAAATAAAAGCCGGATGCTACCGAAAACTTCTCTGGGGCATTAAAAATTATGATAAGCCCAAGTCTGATAAGTATTATACTTTTACACATCCGGCCCTGCGAGCATATTTTTTCAAGAAATTTTCAGCAGGAGTAAAAGCCTTGGTCGATCAACAAGCTAAAGCAATATAACCACATGTTTTAATTGAACTTGTAGC
>DQCG01000325.1 GCA_003533825.1 Phycisphaerales bacterium | reverse complement strand
CTGTGTGCGGTAGTTGTTTTGAAGCCTGAGACGACCAGGCTGGATATTAAGCTCAGACCCGCAGTGAATTTCACGGGAACGGTCGCTGATGAGACCGGCAAGGCTCTCCGAGGGGCAAAGGCTAACGTTACTTTCTGGAACGGCAAGTACGGCACCATGCTGAGTGAAACAAATGTCAAGACGAATCGTAAAGGGCGCTTTGAAATTACGATGATTCCATACGGCCACAAGTGCACGGTTGAGACCGAGGCGAATGGTTACGGCAGAGAGACGATTAATATCTTTTCAGATGATGCTGTCGATGGACGGCTGGATGTCGGGATAATGAAGCTGAAGTTGGCGTATAAAAAAGTCACCGGCGTTGTGTATGATGTAAATGACGTGCCGGTGCAAAATGCCGAGATATCCGCTTATGGTGACGGCCAGCCGATGCGGCGAGATATTTTAACCGATGCTCAGGGCAAATTTGTGGTTGAGGGAATGTGTGAAGGGACGATTCAGATTTATGCGCATGCCCGCGACAGGTCTCCTATAGAGTACGGCCATACCGCAGCAGAAGCCGGAGCGACCGATGTCAGGATTGTCCTCGAAAAGAGATCATCGTCGATCTTGCATCCTCNNGGAGCAGGCGCCTTCATTGATGGGAAAGTCTCTGCCGGAATTTAATGACATCGAGATTGATTTTAACTTTGCCCGGGCTAATGAGCAGATGATACTGGTCTGCTTTTTCGATATGCAGCAGCGGCCGTCTCGCAATTGCATCAGCCGACTTGTAGAGTGGGCCGGACAGATTCGACAAAACGAAATAAGTGTCATTGCTATACAAGCTACGAAGGTTGATTTGAACTCGCTGAACGAATGGCTGAAGGAAAACAACGTTCCTTTTACAATTGGGACGATTCAGGACAACGAAGAGCAAGTACGGTTCAACTGGGGCGTCAAATCGCTGCCGTGGCTGATTTTGACGGACAAAAAACACATTGTCATCGCCGAGGGATTTTCGGTTAACGAGTTGTATGAGAAGATTGTCCGCTGAGAAATCCGAAAGGGGAAAATTATGTCTCGCAAAAAAATCGCCATAACAGTTCTTTTGCTTGTGTTTTGTTTCACCAATCTTTCAGCCGACTTACAGCCAAAACAGGTCACCTGTACCGGCAAGGTGCTTGATGATCAGGGCCGGCCGGTCGCCGGAGCGAAAATCACGGCCTACGAAATGATATTCGACGGCATAGCGGGAAATTTCAACCTGCATAAGGCCGGCGAAGTAATTTCGACGAAAGACGGAGCATTCGTTTTCACTGGCGGGCAAAAACCCGAAAGAAGTACATTTCACGAGTGCAAAATCGTAGCCGTCAAATCCGGCATGGCTTTAGGATCGACGGTCTGGAAGATGCGCGAAGATGCCACGTCCGACATTCGGCTCGGCTCACCGGAAAAACTCGAAGGCGTTATTGTCGATGACTACGGCAAGCCCGTAGCCGGTGCGGACGTCCGTGCCAATCTGTCTCTTACGGTCAGGACCGCCGAGGGCGAAGAAAAAAGAGAATGGCTGCCGGGCATCAAGCCTCTGGATGAGCTTGGTGCAAAAACCGATAGCAAGGGCAGGTTTTTCTTTGGCAACCTGCCGGCGGATGCGGGTGTCGATTTGCTGATTATGGCCCCGGACAAGGCCATTATATATACTTATCAGTCCGCGAAGAAGCAGCCGGCTTTCAAGGCCGGGCAAACGGATATAAAAATCACCCTGCCCGCTGAAGCTCGTATCGAAGGCCAGATTATCGATCCCGATACGGGCAAGGGGGTTGCAGGAACCAAATTCGCCGTCGTGGCAACTTCATCGGGTCTGTTTTACTATCGTTTCGTTCATACCACGAACGACGATGGAACGTTCAGCGTTGGAGGCCTGCAAACCGATAAGTACCTTCTCAGAAATGGCGGATTCCCGTCAAATACCTATGTAGAGGCAGAGTCGGGCAAGATGAAGAAAATTATGGTCATGGCGGACCGCCTGTCACGCCCGGGCGGGATAACCGGCGTTGTTCGCGATCCGGAGGGCAGGCCGCTGGCCGGAGCCGTCGTATCGACCTATCCCCCTGTGACCGAACAGTTCATTACGAAGGCCGGCGGTGAATTCACGCTCAAATCAAAAAGAGCACCAAGACAGAGCGAAGATACGATATATATTTTTGTCAGGCACATGCAGCGCAATCTTGCCGTTGCCGAAGTGCTTGATGAGTCAGCGAAAGAATACGATGTCACGGTAACTCCTGCCGCAACCTTATCGGGCAAGGTGGTCGATGTTGACGGCAAAGGTATCGCCGGGACCAAACTCTCTCTGGTTTTCTGGATTGGGAATCGGGGTTACGATTTCAGCGATATATTCGAAGTCGATAATACGGGAAGATATGAAATTAAAACGATTCCGACGGGATGTACATATTCAGTAACTGTGATGGCTGAAGGTTACGGCAGGCGGAGCATTCGGACCTATACGGGCGGTGCGGAGAACCAGCGAGTCGAATTAGAGCCTATGATTCTGTCCGTCGCGAATCTTTCGGCTTCCGGCGTCGTGGTCGACGAATTCGACCAGCCCGTTTCCGAGGTCAGTATTATGGTATCAGGTGACGGCCAGCCGCGGAGACAGACTCTCACCGATGCGAAGGGTGAGTTTACCATTGAGAACATCTGTCCCGGCCGGATTCGTATCTATGCAGATAAGATAAGACCTCAAAGATTGAGCGGCCGCATCGAAGCCGAAGCGGGCCAAACGGACATAAGAGTTGTGGTGGCTCAAGAGGATTCACGGGGCAGGCGTGTGCCGAGGAAACCGCCTTCGCGGCTGGGGAAGCCTCTGCCTGAATTAACGAGCCTTAAGATCGAACTTTCGCCGGCTGATATCGACGGAAAAATGATACTTGTTTACTTCTGGGACATGCAGCAGCGGCCGTCACGGAATACCCTTTTACGCCTTACAAAACGAGCGGAAGAACTCAAACAAAAAGGCGTCTTAGTTGTCGCAGTTCAGGCAGTAAAAGTCGATGAGAGCACGCTAAAAGGATGGATTAAAGAGAATAACATTCCTTTCCCGGCCGGTATGGCCAGGGGCGATGAGACGAAAACGCGTTTCAACTGGGGTATCCGGTACCTTCCGTGGCTGATTTTGACGGACCGAAGCCATGTTGTTGTCGCCGAAGGCTTCGGATTATCTAAACTCGATGAGATGCTTGAAAAAATCGAGAAACAATAGAATGGCTCAGCATAAGGCTGGCCTGATTCAGGAGTTTATCATGCGATATATAACAAGCACGTTTGTAGCGCTGTTGATTGTAGTCTCAGGCGGAGTAACTTTTTATCCGGAACAAGCCGCATTTGGAGCCGCTGAGACACGCATCGTACATTTTCCCGCAGATCGCTCGCTTGGTATTCTATATACGCGCGATTCCGGCGTGGAGGGCAGGAAAAGCTGGCAGGGATGGGAAGAGCTGGGGCAGGCCCGGGGAGAGATTTCGATATCGCACGGCAAGGAACTGCGACTGATGATATCAGACAGTAATTATGAAAGTATATCCCACCTTGCATCTCTGGGCGCGAACGATATACAGAATTTGTATATTCGTTGTCGCCACCTTCAGGACTCGGACATGGTACATCTTAAGGGGCTTACCGGGCTTGAGTCGCTCGGACTATCGAGCGGGCGATCTTCTTATACGTGTCCACTGACCGGAACAGGTTTCATTTATCTCAGGGACATGAGCTTGCTTAGGAATCTTGTCGTCCAGTTTACAATGATCGACGATGAAAGCCTGGGCCATTTGAAGAATCTGACGAGCCTGGAGAATCTGACTCTGTGGAACAACATGGCAATATCCGGCGAGGGATTGGTGCACTTGAGAAATATGCCTTCGCTTCGTTATATATCGTTCTACACGGTGCCGATAGAGGATTTCGGACTCGAAAACCTCAAAGGAATGAGCCGGCTGGAACATTTGAGTCTGCAATACACTCATGTGACAGACGATGGATTGGTTCACTTAAAGGGATTGACAGGGCTTAAAGATCTTGTCTTGCCGCCCAATACTACCGACACCGGCCTGGTGAATCTGAGCGGATTAAGCTCACTCGAAAGACTCTATATTTCAGATACTAAAGTCACTGACGACGGGCTTGCCTATCTCAAGGGCTTGTCCGGCCTAAAATCCCTGACCCTCGGGGGCCGAAACATTAGCGGCACCGGATTGAAACATCTCCATGATATGCCCCGGCTAAAGGATGTTAGTATCAAGATGGATAAGATGGACGATGAGGGCATGAGAGACTTGAAAGGTTTGACTTCCGTGACGTCCCTTAATCTGGAACGCACTCAAGTCAGTGACGCCGGGCTCGCCAACATTGAAGGATTGACCGCTTTGGAATATCTGAATTTAGGAAGTGTTGCGGTCACAGACACCGGTCTTGTTTACCTGAAAGACCTTACTTCTCTCGAAGGATTACGCCTGGAGGGTACTCTGATTACGGATGCAGGAATGGCGAATCTTCAGAATCTTGCTTCTCTGCAGACACTTTGGCTCCAGGGAACGGACATAACCGATGCAGGGCTGGCGTATCTAAAGGGGCTGCAGTCGCTGAATGAACTGTATCTGAGTCATACCCAAGTTAGCGATGCCGGTCTTGTCAACTTGAAGGAACTACATTCTCTGCAATATGTATTTCTGGACGGCACGAATGTCTCCGGCGAGGGCCTTGTTCATCTAAAGGACCTGAAATCACTAAGAACCTTGGTGATTTGCGTTAATAGCTTGAGCGAGGTGGGAGTAGGACATCTCAAAGAAATGACCTGGCTGCATGAATTGAGTCTGGGTGAAGGGAGCGTCAGCGAAGCGGCGATAGCGGAACTCAAAAAAGCGCTGCCGGATTGCGTGATCAATTTGGAACAGATCCCCCCCCGGCAGCCGAAACCGAGACCAATCCCAATCTCACTGTCAGGCAGGCCGCTGCCCGGACTAAAAGATTTGGGAATTGACCTGTCGCCTGCTAAGACAGACGATAAGATGATTTTAGTCTGCTTCTTTGATATGCAGCAGCGGCCGTCGCGGAACTGCATCGCGCAACTCGTCAAACGAGCTGAGCAATTGCAAGAAAAAAGCGTTGTTGTTGCCGCCGTACAAGCTTCGAATGTCGATCAGAAAAAACTCGATCAATGGGTGAAACAGAATGATATTCCGTTCCCGATTGGAATGATTAATGGCGATGCGGAGAGTACAAAGCTCACTTGGGGCGTAAAGTCTCTGCCTTGGCTGATTCTGACCGATCGAGAGCACATCATTATTCGTGCCGAGGACTTTGGCCTCGATGAACTGGATAAGAAGTTGAGTGAGACCGCAGACATTGATTACATGAATACACAGTCTGCTGCTGAGTCTGCAAGCACTTCTCAATCTTCGAGCCGCCAGATTAAAGTAGTTGGCGTTGCGCGCGACCGGGATGGTAAACCGGTTGCCGGCGTCGAGGTTCAACGTTTGCACGGTCCCGGCCCGGTCAAGACGGATGCCGAGGGAAAATTCGAGCTACTCTGGGATCCCGAGCGCAATCGTCCTCTGGTGGATACGTACTATATTATCGCCCGCCATGAGCGGGAAAACCTGAGTGTTGTTGTGGAGGTGCCGGAATTCGAACAGGGTGCCGAATCGGTGAATCTGAATCTCCTGCCCGGCGTGACTTTCAAAGGCAAGGTAATCGATCCCGCAGGACGAGCTATCGAGCTGGCCCGTGTCAGCATTCTGCTGCATACGCCTACTCAAGGATCAGGGTTGTACCATAAAATTACTGACTCTGAGGGAATGTTCGAGTTCAGGGGCATCCCGACCGATCATAAATATACTTTTGCCGCTGATGCTTCCGGCCACGGCACAAAATGGGTGCACAACATATACGCGGGTCATGATTATGCCCGGAAGGAGTTTATGCTCGAACCGATGACTCTGGCGATCGCGGATCAATCCGTCTCAGGTGTGGTAGTTGACGCTAACGATAAACCCATTTCCGGCGTCCGTCTCTCAACTGATGGCCAAGGTCAGCCTCAGCACTATAACGTACGAACCGATGCGGAAGGAAAGTTCACAATCGATGAGGTATGTACCGGTAATCTTCGCATCTATGCTACGGTTCGCGGTGAAACTCTGTTGAGCGGCTACGCCCGAACTTATGGCGGAGCGACTGACGTTCGCATTGTGCTCAAAGAAGTCCCATTTCCGCAAAGACGGCGTAACGTCCCCAAGACGCCCCCTTCTCTTGTCGGCAGGGCTTTACCCGAAGTGAAAGACCTCGGTATCGAGCTGTCATCCGCCCAGATCGGCGGCAAACCGGTGCTGCTGTGCTTTTTCGACCTGGAGCAGCGGCCATCGCGGTATTTTGTCACTCAACTTGCCAAACGGGCCGGGCAGCTTAAGAACAAGGGTCTGGCTGTCATAATCGTACATGCCTCGAAGGTCGAAAAGAGCAGGCTGGATGAGTGGATCAAAGACAATAACATTCTTTTCCAAATCGGA
Source organism: Phycisphaerales bacterium (assembly GCA_003533825.1). Taxonomy (GTDB): domain Bacteria; phylum Planctomycetota; class Phycisphaerae; order Sedimentisphaerales; family Anaerobacaceae; genus JAFGPJ01. Next base: position 3,229 of record DQCG01000325.1, on the reverse strand, counting down.
ATGACCCAGGGCGATGCAACGAAAACGCGTTTCACCTGGGGTATTAAGTCTCTGCCATGGCTGATTCTCACGGATCGCAGCCATGTTGTTGTTGCCGAAGGATTCGGATTATCGAAACTGGATGATAAAATCAAAGAGATTAAGCCGTCGACAAGTGCGCCTGTTGAATTAAATAAGGTCACTGGGTTGGTGGAAGATTCTCAGGGCCGGCTACTTTCCGGTGTGCGAGTGACGGAGTATCAGACCGATAAGGATTATACCACCGATGCTGATGGCAGGTTTGTCAGTGCCTTCGGGCCGTCCGGCGAACGGCGGGTTTTCTTTGCCGTGGACAAGGTGCATAAGCTGGTTGGAGTCAGACGACTCCAGCCGGAAGAAAGGCATGTGGAAATAAAGCTAATCCCCGGCAAGATGGTCAGCGGAACGGTGGTCGATCCCGCAGGCAGGCCGGTCGCCGGCGCCCAGGTTGTCCCCCTGCCGATGACCTGTTATCACGTCCTGACCGATGAGCAGGGACGGTTCGATGTTGGCTGGGCTCCGAAGTGGGCAGGCAATCTCGATACTTTTTTTCTTATGGCACGTCATCTCAAACTAAATCTGGCCGGGGGGATAGAAATTGACAGCGCCACCAAAAATGTCCGAATCAACCTTGAGCCCGCCCTTATATTGGCCGGGACGGTCGAGGATCCAAACGGTGTGCCGATTCCGGGAGCAAAAGTCGGACTGAGCTTAAGAAGAGGTTGGGCTTGCGGTACGCCCGTAAGGAAGGTCGTCGCCGATGAATATGGCGGATATGAGTTCCCGGTTTTGCCTCAAAAACAAGAGTATATCAATTACGCCGATGCCGAAGGCTTCTGGCAGAATCAAATCACCACCGGGATTATTAACAGGAAAGTCGGCCTTGAGCAGGTCGGGCCTGTAATTCTCAAACGGCCTGTCCTATCCGTCTCGGGTACGGTACTGTATGGCAATAAGGTGGTTGCCGGTATTCCGGTGTATCTGGGTGGCAAAGGCCAACCCAAACTCGAAGTAAAAACCGGTGCCGGCGGCAAGTTTGTATTTGAGAAAGTCTGCTGCGGACCTGTCTGGATTAGCGCGAAGAACGATACGCTCTTCGGCAAAATCGAAACCGAAGGCGGGGCATCAAACCTGAAGCTGGTGGTTCGGCCGAGATTTGAGTAAAATGAATTTTTATCATATATATTTTCAGTAAGCCGGCGGGGGAATCTAAAAAATCGAAGGGAATTCACATGACTTGGAAAAGAAACTTTGTTATGGCGTTGGTTTTGATAGTGGCTTCATGTAGTTTCGCGGAAATCCCCGTGAAGGTGGAGGTGGTTGAGGTCAAAAAGGTTTGGGACAAGGCCCCGCACAATGCATTCACGGACCTTGTGCGATGGCAGGATGCGTTCTACTGCGCGTTTCGCGAGGGCAGAGGGCACGTTTCTACCGACGGCAGGATTCGCATTCTCGAATCCAAAGATGCGGACAAATGGGCCTCTGCGGCGGTAATTTCAATGGAAGGCTACGACCTTCGGGACGCTCATTTGTCCGTCACGCCGGACGGCAAGGTTTTCCCGCCAAGGCTAATGCTGGTAGGTGGCGCAGCACCGCGTAAGCATGACAATCAATCCGCATCGACGGGTACGTTTGTCAGTTTTGGCAACTTCTTTAGAGGTGGCACTCACTGGAGCAAGCCTCAAATTGTCGTTGAGCCTGGCCGTTGGATGTGGCAGGTGAGCTGGCACAAAAGCAGGGCATACGGCGTTTCCTACACCGCCGGACAAGGTTCCGACCGCTATCTCGACCTGCTCGTCAGCGACGATGGGATTCATTATACGCCGCATGTACCGAAGCTGTTCGAGCAGGGCTATTCGACCGAAGTGACGCTGCGTTTCGATTCCGATGGGACTTGTTATGCTCTAGTCCGCCGTGACCGCCGAGGCGACGATCCGAGCAGTGCCCTGCTGGGCATAAGCAGGCCCGATTATAAGCAGTGGCAGTGGAAAGACCTCGGCGCCGATTTCAACGGATTCGGCGGCCCCAATTTCATCCGAATCCCCGGCGGCCACTGGCTCGCTACGGGCCGAATGCACGACGGCGGTGCTCACACCGCCCTTTGCTATCTTGACATTAAAAACGGTGCGATGACCAGACTTGCCAAACTGCCCAGCGGCGGCGACACCAGCTACCCCGGCATGGTCTGGCACAATAACATGCTCTACATCAGCTACTACTCCAGCCACGAAGGCAAGACCAGCATCTATCTGGCCAAGGTTAAAGTCGCTCCCCGGTCGTCTGTTGAGATCAGTGGTATTGAAACATCAGAGATGGTGATTAGCGAGGATAAATCCGTCACGCTACAGACCGTGCGGACGCTGGTTGCTCGAAACGAGGCGCTGCTCGATCCTGTCAAGATGGCATACACAGTAAAATTAAGCAGAACCGGCGAGCAGCCCCAACCGCTGGGTGGAAGCAGGATGCGCGGCCGCAGCTATTCCCACTTTAATTGCATCTGGGCACAGTCCGGCGAGAGACACTATTCAAGGGAAGACTCTTTCTACGGACCAAACGAGCCGGCTAATAGCACAGTTAAAGTGATTGAACCTGAGCGGGTTATAGACGGCAAACTGCCGGATTTGATGGAAGGTTCTATCAATCCCAGAAGCAGGCAGGATTGGAATTCTCTAATGGTGGCTAAACTGGGATTGCGACCTTTAGGAGGGCATTATAGGCTCAGCCAGGTTCTGGTGCCTGAGTATGTTTCTGTCCACAGAAAAACCGAGATAATCGACGGTCGAGAAACGTATGTGATCGATGCCGGGATTCCGTTGGTCTATCCTCATTTTGTGAGGATTTGGATCGACCGAAGGCGCGCAATGCCGCTCCGAATTAGACACTACCGCAGGCATCCGAACCGGGCCGATGCGGAACTAATCGCTGATATCGATGATATTAAACTTCACGAATTGCCGAACGGCGGCTGGATTCCCTGCCAGGGCGTCAGGCGTCTCGACCGGCGGGACGGTTCTGCTTCGTACGAGCATATAACGGTAGATATCGGCAGCATTACGACCCGACATGAAGATATTCCCGAATCTCTGTTCAGAATCGATTTCCCGGGAGGTGCCGGGATATACAATGTTATTGTGGGATTAACGACTGTGAAAGGTCGTCCGCTCAAGACATACGAGCAGATAGTCAACACTAGTCCGAGAACAAGCGTACC
>DQCG01000174.1 GCA_003533825.1 Phycisphaerales bacterium | reverse complement strand
TCCGGCTCGACCGGGTTAGGAGAAACAAATAAGATTTGAGTGTCAAACCGGCAAAGTCTGGTGCCTGTCGGAATTCTGTTTTCTGTATCCTGTATTCTGTATTCTATCAATGAAGATTGTTCACGTAATAACTCGTTTGATACTCGGTGGTGCTCAGGAGAATACGCTTATCACTTGTAAAGTCCTGGCGGAGCGGGGGCATGATGTCACTTTGGTGACCGGGCCTGCGCTGGGGCCGGAGGGCGAACTTTTCAACCAGGCACATGGCCAGGGCTACAAGGTTGTGGTTATCGACAGGCTTCGCCGGGCCATCAATCCTCTAAACGACACAGTCAGCTACTTCCAACTAAAGAAGCTGCTTGGTCAGTTGCAGCCGGATATTGTCCACACTCATTCGGCCAAGGCCGGGATATTGGGCAGGTACGCGGGATATAAACTCAAAATTCAAAATCCGAAGCTAAAAATTGTTCATACATTGCATGGCCTTGCCTTTCATCCGTATCAGAGCGCGGCTTTGAATAAGTTCTATATCGCGGTAGAGAAGTCGGCGGCGAAGCGAACGGATTTCTTTATCAGCGTCGCCGATGCCATGACGGCGCAGGCGACCGCTGTGGGGATTGGCAGGCCCGAGCAGTACGTCACGGCGTATTCCGCCATTGACGAGGATGACTTCCTGGAGCCGGTTTCGCAGGAGAAAAAAAGAGATTTCCGCCGGAAGTACGGAATCGGCGAAGATGCGGTTGTGCTTGTCACCGTTGCCCGGCTGTTCATGCTCAAAGGTCACGAATATATCATCGAGTCGGCCAGGGAGCTTTCGAAGCGTTTTGCCAATTGCGTCTGGCTGTTCGTCGGCGACGGCAATCTTTCGGAACATTACAAACAACAGGCTCGCGAATTGGGATTGGCCGACAGGATTAAATTCACGGGCCTGTTGCCGCCGGGCCAGATCCCGCTTGCAATCCAGTCGTCGGATATTCTCGTCCACTGCTCGCTCAGGGAAGGTCTCGCCCGAACGCTGCCGCAGGCGATGCTGTGCAGCAGGCCGGCTATATCTTTCGATGTCGATGGAGCAAGGGAAGTTGTCAACGAGAATACAGGCCGGCTCATCGAGCCGAAAAATGTCGAACATCTTATCATCACCTGCGCCGAGCTTATAGAAAATGCGGATTTGAGAAAAAAACTCGGCCGGCAGGGCAGGGAATCGGTAAAAAAGAAGTTCGCGCCCGATACGATGGTCGATACAATAGAAGCCGTCTATCGAAAGCTGCTGCATGAGTGATTAGCAAAGATTTTCCGGGAAAGGAGATCATTGCACATGAGCGAGACATTAAGACCATGCTGGCAGAACTGCATTCTTGCTGATGACGAACATGCCATGAAGGACCAGGAGCTGGCCGAAATCGATGCGATGGAGGATTCTTTAGAACCGCTGGATGATAACACCGTTCGTATAAGGGAGCTTATCACGTGCTTCGAGTCGTGCTATCATGAGGCCGACTGCCAGGCTTTGCTTATTATCGAAGCCATAGGTTCGGGCCGCCCCCCAGCCGAATCGGGCGACAGACCGCCGCAGCGAAAGCGGGACTTGCAGAATTGCCGTGACATCCTTTCGGCGTGGTGCGAAGACAGGCTCGATAATGTCAAAGATCGGGATGTAGGCGACATACCCGCCGGGCGCCTCGCGGGATACATCAGTGAGCGAACGCCGCTCAGGATATGGCAGGTACGACGAATTATCGATAAAGTGACGTTTGCACTGGAGCCGTCAAAACCTTATCATAACCTGGTCCTGAACGTGGGAGAATACGACGAGCCCGGCGACGAATCCGCGGGAGGTTTTTATAGTGACGATGCGGATTTTCTCGCCAGGACCGTTGAGACCGTCATCCACGACACCGTCGACGGCCGGGATGCGCAGATTACGCTCGCAATCGCCATCGACCGTCTCCAGCCGTGTAACTGGAACTTCGTGAACAATCTCGTAGTTCTGCTGAAAGCCGTCGGCTCGGACCTGCATCCGGATGAATCCTTCGCCTGCTGCGAGCGAAATATCCTATCGACGCCTCTGTGCGAAAGACTCCGAATTATCTCGAACACCCTTCGGGCCTTCTGGAAAAACGAGCAGGCGGACAAACGGGTGGACGGCGATATTCTTGCCCTTTTGGGGGACGGCACACCTGTAAAATACTGGCTTGCTGCTTCGCTGGATAAAACCATAAGCTCGCAGTTCGATCCGGATAACGTCAAACGAATGTACGAATGGGTGGTAAAATGGATCAAGTAGTTTCATATTGCGGTCTGGTTTGTGAGAAGTGTCTAATCTATTTAGCCACAAGAGAAAAAGACGACGATAAGCGATACGAGATGAGAGCAGAGATCGTACGGGAAATTAAAAGTCATTACGGCGAAGAATGTAAACCGGAAGATATTACCGACTGCGATGGATGTAAGACGGAAGGCGGAAGATTATTCTCAGGTTGCAAGAATTGTCACATGAGAAAGTGCGCAAGGCGAAAAGGCATTGAGAATTGTGCGTATTGTGATGAGTATGCCTGTGAAAAAATCGAGAAGTTCTTTGCAACGGATCCGGATGCCAAAACACGATTAGATGCGATCAGGGATACGCTCTAATTTTATCAGTACCGGGAGATATGATATTATGAAAAGTTACAGGAAGAAGGTTTGGTTTTTCTTTGCAGTCCTGGTCTTTGCCATGACGGCACGAAGTATAGTTGCTGAGACAATCTGTGCGGATGCAAGGAACGGCAGCGATAAAAATCCCGGCACAAACGACAAACCGGTTAGGACGATAGGACGAGTGGCGGAAATTGTTAACGTCGGTACGGAACCGGGCCCGACCATAATTAAGATATCGCCGGGGATATATGTCCTTGCCGGGTCTGTGGAATTTGGCGGAGTGAGACCCTATACGGAAAATGAGCGGTTGGTGATTGAAGCGGCTGTTCCACCCGATGATCCACAGTGGAGGCCGGCGCTGATGCCGGTCATATTATACACCGAAGACCCTCGAAGGCAGGGCAATCTCGATGGATTGACGGCAACCTACGGAATAAAAATAGCAGTCAGTCATGTCACGATACGCGGGCTGAAGTTCCTGGGCAATCCTTTGGCGCGGAACTGGCACAACTGTATCTTGCGCATAGGTGACAACCTGGATGATTTGCTCGTGACACAGTGTGTGTTCATCGGCGACAGAGATGTAATCGATATCTATAGTGCCGTGCTGGCCACCGGTGACGGGTTTGTGGTCGATCACTGCATTTTCCGCAATTGCCATGCCTGCACGGTTTACTGGGATGGCCCGCGGGGCATTGCAGGCCGGGATTGTGCCATGAGATACTGTATTGTCGATGGTGCTTATATCTCCGGTGTCTGGACCTGTCAGACGGCGGAAGATTTCGAATTTCATCATAATATCGTCACACGCAGCGAATATTTCTGGATGCGGAAAAGAATCGACAACCCGAATAAGTATAGAGTGCACGATTGCGTTGTCGCCGGCAACAGGCACTACTCGGGGTACGGCGTCGAAAGCGGCCCAACCGGACTGACCGGCGACGAAGTGACATACGACGAAGAAAATGTCGTCAGGGAAGGCCGGGTAATTCTGGAAAAAGACAAGAGAGCAAGAAATTACCTGCACCCTGTTTCCGGCAGCCCCGGCAGCGATCTTGGAGCGGGATTATTTACGAGCAAACCCTGAAGCTTGTGTAAATACTGAGAAGGCCCCGATACTATGTGCCGCCGGGCTGTTTTGTATTAAATCCAGCCGCATGTCCAGTGAAACTTCCAACGTTCTCCGCCGGTGCAGTTAGTATATCCGGCATCGAGTTAATTTACAAGATGCTGTTTCAGGATGAGACGAAATCTGCTACAATGCCGCTGACTTGATAAAATCCGGAGATAAATTGACTATGAAAAGTTATCGAAAAGAGCTTTGGTTCAATACGACAAGCAGGCGTCAATATATTAATATCACGCCGGAAGTCGAAGAGTGCCTGGCGGAAAGCGGAATCAGCGAGGGCTTCGTACTCTGCAACGCCATGCACATAACCGCCAGTGTCTTTATCAACGACGACGAATCGGGCCTTCATAACGACTTCGAGGTCTGGCTGGAGAAGCTGGCCCCGGAAAAGCCTTACTCGCAGTATCAACACAACGGCTTCGAGGATAACGCCGACGCTCACCTGAAGCGCAGCGTAATGGGCAGGGAAGTGGTCGTGGCCGTGACCGGCGGCAAGCTCGATTTCGGCCCTTGGGAGCAGATATTCTACGGCGAGTTCGACGGCAAAAGAAAAAAACGCGTCCTTGTAAAAATCATCGGTGAGTGAGCTGGTAATCCTGTGGAGTTGGTAATTTTCTTATTTAAGGTGGTCGGAATATCGTTGTCGGGCGTGATGGCCCCCGGGCCGGTAACGGCGACGGCGATTTCGATGGGCGCGCGCTCGCGATACGCCGGGGCGCTTATCGCCGTAGGGCACGGCATTGTCGAGTTTCCCCTGATGGTTTTAATCGTGCTTGGAGCGGGCGAAATACTGAAACTACCCACCGCACAGATTATAATCGGCCTGGCCGGCGGGGCGTTCCTTTTGTGGATGGCGGTCGGGATGCTCAGTAGCTTGCGTTCGGCCGAACAGCAGGAGACTAAAGTTGCCAAAAGCGCGCCCATGATGGCGGGGATAGTATTGTCGGCGGGCAATCCGTACTTTCTGTTCTGGTGGGCTACCGTCGGGCTGGCCCTGGCGACCATGGCGACCGGAATCGGGATATGGGCTTTTGCGTTGTTTGCCGTTGTTCATTGGCTGTGTGATTTCGTCTGGCTGACTATCCTGTCGTGGGCGAGTTTCAAAGGCACCGGCCTGTTCGGGCCCCGGGGCCAGAGAATCGTGCTGTTGATCTGTGCCGTAGCACTGGTTTTCTTTGGCCTGTTCTTTATTTATAACGCCGCCAGTTTGCTCATTAAAGGCGCGTAGAGAAGGTATTAATCTAATTTTAAAGGGAAATAAAAAGTGGG
>DQCG01000676.1:6271-6448 GCA_003533825.1 Phycisphaerales bacterium | reverse complement strand
GCGCTCGGACTGGCATTTCCGCCTTGGCTGTGAACTGGTCCTTAACGGTTATATCGGAGAGCTTAAACATGTGACCGTAGGTGTTGGCGGGCCGCCGGCGGACCGACCTTTGCCGGCTCAACCGGTACCGGATTACCTCAACTGGAATATGTGGCTCGGCCCGGCGTTGTGGAGGCC
>DQCG01000676.1:0-6220 GCA_003533825.1 Phycisphaerales bacterium | reverse complement strand
GGCATGACCGACTGGGGCGCGCACCATTTCGATATCGCGCAGTGGGGCATGGGAATGGACGAGAGCGGCCCGGTGGAGATCATTCCGCCAGATGGCAAAGATTATAAGGTGCTCACTTATAAATACGCTACCGGCGTTACGATGACGCGTGATAAGGCGAACGGGGTTTTATTCACCGGCACCAAAGGCGAGGTCGAAACCAATCGCGGGCACCTGCGAACCGTACCGGAGAACCTCAAGGATCAGAAACTCGGCCCCAATGAGATTCACCTTTACGAATGCAGGAACCATTATACCGACTGGCTGGATGCTATACGCAAGCGCACCAGGCCGATTTGCGATATCGAGACCGGCTGCCGCTCGGTCACGGTTTGCCATCTGGGTAATATTGCCTATAAGCTCGGCCGGCCGCTGAAGTGGGACCCGAAACGTGAGGTGTTTGTCGGAGACAAGGGAGCGAACCGTTTACTTTCACGCGCAATGCGCAATCCCTGGCACCTTTAACATTTACTATTTATTATTGACTATTGACTATTGGGATTTTGAGGCGTTTTATGATAAAGAGAAATAAAATGAACAGGCGCCGGTTCCTGAAAAATGCAACCGGCATTACCGCCGGAGCGATTGCATTTCCATATATTGTTTCTTCGTCGGCGTTAGGTAATGCAGGCAACGTTGCGGCGAGCAATCGGATTGTGATGGGTTGCATCGGCATGGGCGGCATGGGAACCGGGGACATGCGAGGTTTCCTCAGCAAGAAAGAAGTTCAGGTCGTAGCCGTCTGCGATGTCGATAAGAGCCAGCGCGACAAGGCCAAGAAGAACGTCGACGAGAGATACAATAACAACGACTGCAAAACGTATCTCGATTTTCGGGATGTCATCGCACGCGACGATGTCGATGCGCTGTCGCTGGCTATGCCGGATCACTGGCATTCTATTCCTGCGGTCATGGGTGCCGCCGCCGGCAAGGATATCCACGCGCAAAAGCCGCTGGCCCGTACGATTGCGGAAGGGCGTGCTATCTGTGACGCTGTCAGGCGTTACGGCACCATCTGGCAGACAGGAAGCCAGCAGCGCTCAGGCCGGGATTTCCATCGTGCCTGCGAGCTGGTTCGCAACGGGCGAATAGGCAAGGTCACCCGGGTCGAGGTCGGCCTGCCGACCGGGGGCGGCTCCGACAATAAACCCGTCCAGCCGGTACCCGAGGGTGTGGACTGGAACTTCTGGCTCGGCCCGGCTCCCTGGGTGCCGTACAGGGGCATCATGCACTGGAACTGGCGATGGATGATGGACTACTCCGGCGGACAATTGACTGACTGGGCGGGTCATCACATCGACATCGCTCACTGGGGCCTGGACCTGGAGCGCACCGGGCCGGTCGAAATCGAAGGGACGGGCGTTTATCCCAAGGACGGCATCTACAATGTGCCGATGGAGTATAAATTTACCTGCAAATACTCCAACGGCGTTGTTATGACCGTCGCAAATAACAAGCAAATTCCGCAGGGCACAAAGTGGTATGGAGAATCTGGAAAGTGGATTTATGTCAAGCGCGGCAAGCTCGAAGCGAATCCTGCGAGCGTTCTGAAAGAAGTCATCGGCCCTGATGAAATCAAGCTATACAGAAGCCGGGATCACAAGCAGAACTTCCTGGATTGTGTCAAAAGCCGTAAAGAAACGATAGCCCCGGCGGAGATTGCTCATCGGTCTATCAGTATCGGGCTATTGGGCGAAATCGCGATGCTCACCGAGAGAAAATTAAAGTGGGACCCGGATAAGGAGAGATTCCTTAACGATGAGCAGGCCAACCGGATGCTGTCGCGCCCGATGCGCGGTCCCTGGCACTTGTGAAATTTATGATTTACGATTTATGATTTACTATTAATTTATTATAAGGAGCAAAAAATGAGTAAGAGGTCAAAAATTATCAGTGCTGCTTTGCTGGGCCTCTGGTGTTTGTCGGTGCTTGTGAGTCCTTTGCAGGCGGAATCGCCGGAGAAGCTGCGCGACTTAAAAGCTGATGAGTTGCAAAAAATCCGCAGCGCCGTGCCGGACAAACCGACAGTCAAGCCGGCCAAACCACGAAAGATTCTGGTCTTCTGGCGCTGTGAAGGTTTCTTTCATTCGAGTATTCCTGTCGTCAACGAAGCGCTGAAGATCATGGGGCAAAAGACCGGTGCGTATGAAGTTGCCGTATGCACGGATGATTACTCGATATTCACGGCGGAAAAGCTCAGGCAATTCGACGTCGTTTGTTTGAACAATACCACCCACCTGAAATTCGATCCTAAAAAGACGCCCGAACGCTGTAAGGCCCTGATGGATTTTATCAAAGGTGGAAAAGGCATCGTCGGCATACATGCAGGGACAGATAATTTCTATGACTGGCCCGAGGCGATGGAGATGATGGGCGGCAAGTTCACCGGTCATCCCTGGGGCGGCGGCGGAACCTGGGCCATCAAGATCGATGAGCCGGACCATCCGCTTACAGCGGCGTTCAAGGGCAAGGGTTTCAAGATCAACGATGAGATTTACAGGACGGACCCGCCGCTCTATTCGCGCAGTAAGCAGCGTGTTTTGATGAGCCTTGATATGAGCGATCCGACCACCAAGAACGCCAAAGGAGTCAAACCTTCGGATGCCGACACTGGCATTACCTGGATAAAGACCTGGGGCAAGGGCCGGATGTTCTATTGTTCGCTGGGACACAACAACCATATATTCTGGAATCCGGCGATCTTGCAGCATTATCTTGACGGAATTCAATTCGCAACAGGCGATTACAAAGTTGATACAACGCCAAAACCTATCGTTAGTTCTGGAAAGGGATCAGACATGGCAGAATTACAGGGATTATTGCAGAAAGTAAAAACGTATGATTGGGGCCAGAGCCGTTTGGCGCTGACTGAGGTAAGCGAAGCTGTAAAGAAGGCGCACGGCAACAAGGCCGAGCTGGCGAAGGTTGAAAAGGCCCTTCTGGGGGTGCTCGATTCGGATGCAAAGCGTGCCGGCAAGCAGTTTGTTTGCAGGGAATTGAGCATCATCGGTACCGAGCAATCCGTGCCCACGCTTACCAAAATGCTCGCCGGCGAGGAAACTTCGGATATGGCAAGATATGCTCTTGAGCGGATCCCCGGTTCGGCGGTCGATAAAGCCCTGCGGGGTTCTCTTAGAAAAGCCAGGGGCAACGCAAGAATTGGGATTATTAACTCACTGGGGCAGCGTCGTGATAAGGGAGCCGTTCGCAATTTGAGGAGAATTTTAGGCAGAACTAATCAGGAAACCGCGATTGCCGCGGCAGCCGCTCTTGGCCGGATTGCCGATTCGCAGGCCGCCGAAGCGCTGGCCGAGGCAAAAAATAAAGCCGAAGGTAAGTTACTATCGGTGGTGTTGGATGCCTATTTAAAGTGTGCCGATCAGCTTGTGGCCGACGGTAATAAGATTGGCGCTCTGGTTATCTACAAGGAGCTTCAGAAGGAAGGCATGCCAAAGCCGATTCGCACCGCTGCGTTGACGGGCATGATTAACGCGACTAAAAAGTAAGAATAAGATATGAAAACTAATTGTACGATTTGCAGCGCAATAGCTTTTGTGCTTTTGTGCTCTTATGCTGTCTGTTTAGGTGGTGCCGAGGGCGATTCGGCCGTTGGCATTGTTCTGGATATTCTCCGTAGCGACGACCAGGAGATGCAGGCCGCGGCCATAGCGATGGTTAAGGAGATGCCGGGGATTGAGGTAACCGAGGCCCTGGCCAAAGAGCTGCCGAATCTTTCGGCGAAAAGTCAGGTTCAGCTTTTATCAGCCCTTGGCGACCGTGGCGATGCTGTGGCCCGGCCGGCGGTTGTTGCCGCGGTGAAGGCCGAAAACCAGTCCGTTCGAATCGCCGCTTTAAGAGCATTAGGCCAGTTGGGCGATGATTCGAGCGTTGAGTTATTGGCTCAGGCGGCGGCCGGCGCTAAAGGCGCCGAGCAGAAAGCCGCCCGCGACAGCCTGTATCGCCTTCGCGGCCAGAACGTCGATAAGGTCATTCTGGCGGCCATTCCAAAAGCCGAGGCTAAAACAAAAGTCGAGCTGATACGAAGCGTAGGCCAGCGCAATATTACGGCGGGTGTAGCTGCTTTGCTGGAAACGGCGAAGGATTCGGACCGCAAAGTGAGGATTGAATCGCTCAGAGTGCTTAAGGCCGTCGCCCGACCTGAACATTTGCCGGCGTTGGTCGAGCTTCTGATTAAGGCCAAAAGCTCATCCGACCGCACCGAGGCCGTCAAGACAATCGCCGCCGTCGCTCACAGAATCGCCGACAAGAACCGCCAGGCTGCAAGTGTTTTAACTGCGCTGCCTTCGGTCAAGGAAACCGTAGCCAGATGCTCTTTGCTCAATGTGCTCGGCAGGATAGGTGATAACAGCGCTTTGCCGGTACTGACCGCCGCACTTAAGGATGATAACGTCGATATTCAGACCGCCGCGATTCGTGCGCTGGCGGACTGGCCGACGCCGGAGCCGGCGGCCGAGATGCTGAAAGTTGCCGAGAGTTCCGGCAACAAAGTGCACCAGATCCTGGCTCTGCGCGGATTTGTTCGATTGCTCGGGCTTTCAAGCGAGCGGCAGGCCGGTGAGACGATTAAGTTGTACAAAAAGGCAATGAGCCTGGCGCCGGATACGGGAGAAAAGAAAAGAGTGCTGTCGGGGCTGGCCAATACGAAATCTCTCGCGGCGCTGCAGATGGCGGCTGGCTATCTCGACGATGAGACTTTGTCCGTGGAGGCGGGTGCTGCCGTGATTAATATCGCCGGCGGCATTTATGCCGATTATCCCGAGCAGGCGAAGGATACACTGAATCGGATCATAAAGACCACGAAAAATGATTCACTGCGTCAGCAGGCGCAGGAATTGATAAATAATATCGAGCAGAGTGAGGAAAAGTAATGAGTACAGAAACAGAGAAGAATGATAAAAGTTATAATTTTATGATTAACGGTTGGAGGATTATCGCTTTTGTGTCTTTTTTGATTTTTCCTTCGTTTTTGTCTTTGTGTGCAGGTTCGCAGCCGAGTGAAGCCGTTATTGAGGCAAAAAAGACGATGGAGCGTGCCGATCCTTTTATGGGTGACTGGCAGGGGGGCTGGGAGCTCGATAACCAGGCCGATTCGGGCTCGTTGGTATCGCAGGTTATAGCGCTGGGTAAAGGACAGTACAGGGCTGTTTTATCGAACGAGTTCGATACACGCCGGGAACCGATAGCCTTACTCAATGGAAGGCGCGATGGTGAATCAGTTAAATTTGAAGGAAAAACTTTCCTCAGTGATCAGGGCCTCGAGCTTGAAATCCAGGCTGTGATTAAAGAGGATGAGTTTAGCGGCAAATTCAAAGGGGACGAATTCGGCAGCTTTGGGATGAGTAAAGTGATCCGGCTTTCGCCTAAGTTGGGGGCCAGGCCTCCGGAAGGTGCGGTTGTGCTGTTTAACGGCAAAAACTTCAACGAGTGGAAGCATCCGAATAAGAAAGAGGGTGAGGATAAGGTTAAATGGGAACTTGTTGACGGTGCGATGAGGGTTAAACCAGGCACCGGTTCGATTATAACGAAAAAGCAGTTCGGTGATGTAAAGCTGCACATAGAATTTCGCACGCCTTTCATGCCGGATAAGCGCAGCCAGGGACGTGGCAACAGCGGGGTTTACCTGCAGGGCCGATACGAGGTGCAGATTCTCGACAGTTATGGCCTTGAGGGTCTGGACAACGAGTGCGGCGGGATTTACAAAGTAGATCGGCCTCAGGTGAATATGTGTGCGCCGCCAACGCAGTGGCAGAATTACGATATCACTTTCCGCGCGCCGCGTTTCGACTCTGCCGGTAAGATTATAAGTAATCCCACTTTGACGGTGTTTCATAACGGCGTTAAAGTGCATAATAAAACTGAAGCGCGGGGGCCGACAACTGCATCTCTGGGCGGCAAAGTTTCCGAGCCCGGCCCAATATACCTGCAAGACCACGGCAATCCCGTGGAGTTCCGTAACATTTGGCTGGTTGAACTATAGCTGATTGGATCGATTTTGGTCTTGAACACTTCAAGAAAACGCTTTTTGATTAAGGAATGGTAATGAAAGATAAAAAGAAAAGCAAAAGCATATCTCGCCGTGACTTTATGGGTGCGGCGGCGGCTGTTGCTGCTTTTACCTTTGTACCGAAGCGCGTTATGGCCGGTTCGGCGGGTAATAAGC
>DQCG01000731.1 GCA_003533825.1 Phycisphaerales bacterium | reverse complement strand
TACTTGGAAAGAGTTTTCTAAGTAAAGCAACCTCGCTTTTTGACCATAAGCCTTTGACAACTTTCTTTTTTGCCATTGTATGACTCCTTTCACTTAGCCATAATTGCCGTCTACCTTGACTTAGTTTATTCTAAACAATGATACGGTTGTCATCAAAGAATTTCTTTCATACTTCCGAATGATTGTAGTCCTTTGGCTTCTCAAAAAAGTTTATTTTTCAAAGAATTGTGTAATATTTGAGTCATCTCTTAATGAATGATATAATAGTATAAATATACTCTGACGTCCAAATTCGAGAAGAATAATGACTGATGTCACACGCATTTTGAACGCAATAGAGGAAGGTGATGCGAAGGCCGCAGATGAACTACTTCCGTTAGTCTATGAGGAGCTTCGTCTCCTAGCTGCTCAGAAGATGGCAAAGGAACTACCTGGGCAAACACTTCAGGCAACAGCCTTAGTTCATGAGGCTTATCTTCGTTTGGTTGGAAATGAGATCCAGAACTGGGATAGTCGAGGGCACTTTTTTGCTGCTGCTGCCGAGGCCATGAGAAGGATTCTTGTTGATAAGGCGCGTTTTAAGCAAAGCATGAGGCATGGAGGAAAACACCAAAAGAAAGACCTTAGTGATATGTTTTTGATCATCGAAGATCCTAAAGATGATATTGTCGCAGTGGACGATGCACTTGATAAGCTTGAAAGAGAAGATCCAAAACTCGCCAACGTTATAAAGCTACGCTATTTTAGTGGGCTAACGCTTGACCAGATCGCTACTATAATGGGAATTGGTCGTCGTACTGTTGACAGATATTGGGCTTTGGGACGTGCATGGCTTTATCAGGAAATCACCCAAGAATAGAATATGTAAGTTTCTGTGGGTATTAGTAGCTTCTGTGAAATTAAGATGTATCTTAATCAATCATCACTATGTGAGTAATATTTTCAAAAAAATCTGTATTCTGTGGCGCACTATGCCTGCGGATTACGCATTGTAATATGAAAGGAAATTGAAATATTGAATTTGGCAAGGTTATGAGTGATTTACAACGTATAAAACCTATTTTTTCTGAAGCACTCGATAAGGATGGGCCAGATCGGGAATTTTATCTGAATGAGGTATGCGGCAAAGATCTTGATCTAAAAGCAAAGATCAAGGCATTGCTTAGGGCCCATGAAAAAGCGGGCGACTTTCTGGTATCCCCTATACTCGATCCTAATATGACCTTAGACGAATCTCCATTAACCGAAGGCCCCGACACGGTCATTGACCGGTATAAATTGCTGGAAAAAATTGGTGAAGGCGGCATGGCTGTGGTTTATATGGCCGAGCAGACCGAGCCGATTCGCCGGAAAGTCGCATTGAAAATCATCAAACTGGGTATGGATACGAAATCCGTCATTGCCCGCTTTGAGGCCGAGCGCCAGGCCCTTGCCATGATGGATCATCCTAATATCGCCAAAGTTTTCGATGCCGGCGCCACCGAGACCGGTCGGCCGTATTTTGTCATGGAACTTGTCCATGGTGTTTCAATTACTGCTTACTGCAACAATAATAAATTAGATACACACCGGTGTCTGGAACTTTTGGTTCAGGTCTGTCACGCCGTTCAGCACGCTCATCAAAAGGGCATTATTCACCGCGACATTAAACCGTCGAACGTTCTTGTGACAATGCATGATGACAAGCCTGTTCCAAAGGTTATTGATTTTGGAATCGCCAAGGCAACCAACCAGCGTTTAACAGAGAAAACGGTGTTTACGCGGTACGCCCATTTTATCGGTACGCCCGCCTATATGAGCCCCGAGCAGGCACAGATGAGTGGATTGGACGTAGATACTCGCACCGACATATATTCACTCGGTGTCCTACTCTGCGAACTGCTGACGGGAAGCACACCTTTCGATGCAGATACACTCCGTAAAGCCGGGTACACCGAGATCCAGCGAATTATCTGTGAGACCGATCCGTTAAAGCCGTCAACCAAGCTCGGTAAATCAGGTCAAACATTGACTGATTTAGCCCAACAACGGCAGACAAATCCCAATACCCTTCACAAATTAGTCAAGGGTGATCTGGACTGGATCGTGATGAAATGCCTTGAAAAAGAACGAACGCGACGATACGAAACTGCACACGAGCTGGCCGGAGATATCGAACGTCATTTAAGAAACGAACCAATCCTTGCCGGTTCACCAAGTCTTATATATAGGGCACAGAAATTCTGGAAAAGGCACCAATCACAAATAACAATCGCTGCAGTAATGACAGTGCTTGTAGGAGGTTTAATCATTACTGCATGGATGTACCTAAGAAGCGTAAACGCGCGAAGGATTCAATGGGCCGAAGGGGAAGCGTTACCACAAATTATCAATTTAATCGAGCAGCAGGATTATTCTGCCGCCTTTTCCCTTGCGAAAAAAGCCAAAGTGCATATCCCAAATGATCCAACACTAAATGAATTATGGTCTCGTATCTGCAAAGATTACTCGATTACTACGACTCCTGCCGGAGCGAGCATCTTTTATAGAGACTATTCTGCTTCTGATGCACCTTGGGAGTATCTCGGACAATCTCCCCTGAAAAATATCACCCTTCCACAAGGTATTTATCGCTGGAAGGTAGAGAAAGAAGAATTTGCAATACACGAATGTGTTGCAGACAATTCCTTCGATGTCAGGTTGCAAGAAATAGGCACCAATGACTCAATGGTTTGGGTGAAAAGCTGGAAGATGGACAGCAATACAGCAATTGAGATTCCAGCCTATCTCATTGATAAATATGAAGTTACAAATGAACAATTCAAGCAGTTTGTGGATCAAGGTGGATATACTAATCGTGACTACTGGAATGAATCACAATTCCTGAAGGAAGGCCACAACATCTCATGGGATCAGGCCATTGGTGAGTTCATCGATAAAACGGGCCAACCTGGCCCTGCCACATGGGAAGGAGGAACCTATCCCGAAGGACAGAGCAAATATCCAGTTTCCGGCATAAGTTGGTTCGAAGCAGATGCTTATACCAAGTTTGTCGACAAGAGTCTGCCGACTGTTCATCATTGGAAAAATGCAGCATGTTTAATGGAATCTTTGGTCATTGTTCCATTCAGTAACTTTAGTATCAAAGGTACGGTTCCTGTTGGAATGAATCGAGGAATGGGTCATACTGGATTATACGATCTGGCGGGTAATGTCAAGGAATGGTGCTTCAATGCGACTGATGATTCAGGTAATCTCCGATATATTCTTGGTGGAGGATGGGGTGAACCGACTTATATGTTCACGGCAGAGGACTCTCGTTCACCATGGAATCGGTCACCTCTCAATGGCTTTCGATGTTTGAAGTATCCGGATACAGAGAAACCTGTGTCCAAAGTTTTGTTGAATCCTCTTGAACAAACTCCATCGAGAGATTTGTCACAACTTCGACCGTTCACAGACGAAGAATTCAAGAGTTTGTTAGCACAATATGACTACGATATCACACCTTTGAACGCGAAAATAGAAGACACGAACGACAGTTCTCCGTTCTGGAGAAAAGAGAAGATAACATTCGATGCGGCTTACGGCGCCGAACGTATGACAGCATACTTGTTCCTGCCCAAAGAAGCCAGAGCACCATACCAGACCGTCATTTACTTCCCAGGTATGGGGGCTATTTCCGATGAGTCTTTTACAGGTCTTCCATACAGTTACATGAATGAATTTGTAATAAAAAGCGGTCGGGCCTTGCTGTTTCCAGTTTACAAGGGTACATACGAACGCCCCGCAGCCCGAGGACGAACCTGGACCATGACAAGTGTAGTCGAGACTCCGTTGGCCTACAGAGACTGGACATTCAAAATAGCAAAGGACCTTAGCATATCTATCGATTACCTTCAGACACGGAACGACATCGACAGCACAAAAATAGCCTACTATGGCATGAGCTGGGGTGCAATGATGGGACCGATTATTCTGGCAGTAGAAGATCGCCTCGATACCGGGATTTTTGTGGTCGGAGGACTTGCCCCTTTTAACCTTCCACGTTCATTCGACATTGCACTCTATGCCCAGAGAGTCAAAGTCCCAATCCTGATGGTCAATGGCAGAGAAGATGTACTTCTGCCATTTACAACTTCTCAGAAACCCATGTACGAACTTTTGGGTACAAACGATAAATACAAAGAGCATAAGTTGTATCCCGGAGGACATGGCGTGTTCGGATTATTCTACAAACAAATTCAAGACGATGTGCTTGGCTGGCTGGATCGATATCTGGGTGTAGTTCAATGAAAACGAGTGAGCAAAAAGTGTATATGAAATGGTTAAGCGTTTATAAGACAAAGGCTGGTGAGTTACTCGATGTCGGCAACATCCTCACCAGCCCGGACCTGTCCCAGGTGATTGGTTTGCCCACCCGGAGATAGGATAAAGTTATTTTACTGCAAACCAGTAAGGATGTCAAAAATGAATACGCAAAGCATTCTGAAAGTTGTGGTGGTGGTTGGGCATTTGGCTCTGGCCTCCACGAGTTACGCGACAGAAGGCACATGGACGAGAAAGGCTGATATGCCAACACCCAGGGTCGGTCCCTACACCGCCGTCGTGGACGGTAAGATCTATGCGATCGGAGGCGGGCCAGATATCACGGGTGGCTATCTCTCGACTGTGGAAAAGTATGATCCTACGACGGACACATGGACACGCAAGGCCAATATGCCTACCGCCAGAAATGGGCATGCCATCGCTATGCTCGACGGCAAGATCTATGTCATCGGTGGCGAGCCCAGAGCGCAGGCATCGCTTGCCACTGTCGAGGAGTATGATCCGGCCACGGATACCTGGACGCAAAAAGCCGATATGCCAAGCCGAAGAACGTTTCTGTCTGCCTCCACGGTGGATGGGAAGATCTATGCCTTCGGTGGTTGCTTGGCAGGAGTGCCTGAAGTGACTGGAGCCGATCGGTATCTCCCTGCCCTGGAAGTATATGATCCAGCGACAGATACCTGGACGCGCGGAGCCGACATGATGACTCCAAGGGCCGGGGCTGCTGCGGTCACCGTAGATGGAAAGATTTACGTCATCGGGGGTGTCTTTGGTAATCTCCATAATGCGCCTCTATCGATTGTGGAAGCGTATGACCCTATCACAGACACGTGGACGCGCAAAGCCAATATACCAACTGCCAGGATGTTCCTTTCGGCGAGTGTGGTGGGTGGCAGGATCTACGCCATAGGTGGCGGAGTCTGGGGTGGAGCAATCTACTCCACGGTCGAAGTGTACGATCCAGCCACAGACACCTGGACAAGCGAATCCGATATGCCCACAGCAAGGAATACGCATGCCTCCTGCGCGGTGAGTGGAAAGATCTATGCCATCGGCGGGACGCGAGAATGGTTCCCCGGCCCGGGTATCTCAACTGTGGAAGAATACGACCTTACTCCTCAACCCCCTGATTTCAATGGCGACGGTATCGTAGATATCAAAGACTTGCTTAAACTCATCGAGTCCTGGGACCAGAGCGATCCAATAACCGACATAGCACCGCCGCCGTTCGGCGATGGAATTGTGGACGCTTTAGACCTGGAGCTTTTAATGAGCTACTGGGAACAACCTGTTGACGATCCCACGTTATTAGCACACTGGGCACTTGATGAGACAGAGGGTATTATTGCTTACGATAGCGCGGGTGTGAATGATGCCGTTGTTGTCGGCGGCACTGCGTGGCAACCCAATAGCGGACAAATAGATGGGGCGCTTATGTTGGATGGTGTCGATGGTTATGCTCTCAAAAGCCCAATCCTGAATCCAGCAAACGGCCCTTTCAGTGTATTTGCCTGGATCAAAGGGGGTGCACCAGGACAGATAATTCTTTCTCAATTGAACAGCGCTAATTGGTTAGGGGCAGATTCAAGTTTCGGCTGTCTGATGACGGGATTAATACCTCCTGCTACTGGCCGATTTGTTCCACAACCTCTGGAATCAGAATCTGTAATAACCGACGACCAATGGCACCGTGTCGGATTTGTCTGGAATGGAGTAAATAGATCACTCTATGTAGACGACATCCTTGTAGCTGAAGATATGCAGCAAGAATTAAGCTGTTCCGATGGTGGTCTGAACATTGGTTGTGGAAGCAATTCTGCAGTGGGCACATACTGGTCCGGCCTGATCGATGAAGTAAGGATTTATAGTCGGGCCGTAAGTCCATAATCAAGGAAACAAGACTATTATTCTTCTAATACAAACAAAGTAAGGGTATTAAAATGAATTCGACACATATTTATAAAGTTTTCGTGATAGTTGTACTCTTCGGTTTTGCTGATATAAGTTCAGCGGTTGAGAATACATGGACAAAAAAAGCTGATATGCCAACCGCAAGATTCGGTCTTACAGCAAACGTCGTGGATGGTAAAATCTACGCTATAGGCGGTGCATCAAGAGCTCAGGTAGGTGCTCTCGCTGTAGAGCAATACGATCCGGCGAAGGATCAATGGACAAAGAAGGCTGACATGCCAACCTTCGCAAGGTGTTTCTATTCGGCAAGCATGGTAGACGGAAAGATCTACGCTATAGGAGGTCTATTGACAGGAGATAACTGGATAGTGGAGCAATATGATCCAGTTGCTGATGCATGGACGCGAGTGGCCGACATGCCCACACCAAGATTCGGATTATCCACTTGTGTTGTGAATGGCAAAATTTATGCCGTAGGGGGATGTTCGGCAGGCGGATCCGGCCTTCGTACAGTAGAAGTATATGACCCGACTACAGACACCTGGAGCAGAAAAGCAAATATGTCAACGTCAAGAGGAGTTTTCACTGTCAGTGTCGTCGATGGGATTGTTTATGCCATCGGGGGAGCCAAGCTGTAGGCGGATCAGCGATGTCGACGGTGGAGGCTTATGATCCAGCCACTGATGTTTGGACGAGGAAGGCTTCCATGCCGACTGCAAAACAATTTCTCTCCAGCAGTGTAGTGAATGGTAAAATATATGCCATTGGTGGCTGTGGAGATCCCTACAGCTCAAATCCATATGCAACAGTGCATTCATATGATCCTGCGACTGATAGCTGGACAAAGATGGCCGATATGCTGCCAACTGCAAGAAAATTTCATGCCACATGTGCAGTGGACGGTAAGATATATGCTATTGGAGGAAGTTCGGTAACAGCGTTTAATTCAAGCATTACAATGGTAGAAGAATACGATATCGGACTTAGTGTTTCATCACCTGACCTTAACGGCGACGGAATCGTCGACGCCAAAGACATGTTCATAATGGTCGATAACTGGTTATCAGAAGACCCATTATGTGATATCGCCCCACCTCTGTAAAGGGCGGAGTAAAATCG
>DQCG01000218.1 GCA_003533825.1 Phycisphaerales bacterium | reverse complement strand
CCTTTCGAGGTATTACCGAGACTATCGACCTCATCCACACGCCAATAGTACGTACTGTACCAGTCAAGTTTTCCGGGATCGTAACTCTCGTCGCCCAGCGTCTTCGGGCCTTTATATTCCGACGAATTCTGATCGGCACTGCGCAGAGCATCTTTATCCGTGCCAAGATATACTTCGTGCGAAGCGGCACTATCGGCCGGAGTCCAGCTAAGAGTCGCCGTCATCTTCACATCCACAGTTCCGCTGGCAGGCGACGGACCGCCGACAGCACCCGGCGTCGTAAAGCTCCAGACATCGCCTTTATACGTACCGGCGGCATCGAACTCATCAACCCGCCAGTAATAAACCTTCCCTAATTCAAGCGGGCCGGGGCTATAGGTCGTCGGCCCTTGCGGAGCACCTCCTGTAGCACCGTTTACATCGTCAAAATCGTCGCTGATATATACCGTGTGCAATTTTCCGCCGTATCCCGCCGTCCAGCTTAAAACTGCATTCGGATCTACAAATTCCGCCCCGTCGGCCGGGTCGGGATTATAGGCGGTTTTGGGCGGGACCATAAAGCTCCAGACATCGCCCTTGTGTTTCGTTACGCCGTCGGCCTCAACCTCGTCGATGCGCCAGTAGTAAGTCGTGCCGGGGATAAGGCCATCCGGATAAGGGTAGCCCGGAAAGCCGGCGACAAAAAACAAACTTCCCTGGTTGACTCGGAACGTATCTCCCGTGCCCTCGTCCACGCTGTCAAAGTCTTCGCCGAGGTAAACATCGTGCGATGCCGCAGCATCATCCGGCAACCAGCCCAAAGTCACCCATGTATCCTCATGATAAGCACCATCAGCCGGTTCAGGATTATAAGCCTTTCCTGTCCATCTCGCCGAAAGCGTGGTCTTGCCGGGATTTCTGCCATCATAATCCAGCACGACCAGGCCGCCCCCGCCGTAGAAAGTTATCTGGCCGGCGTCGATTAAATCGTTGATTTGTGCAGTCAGGTCACCTTCCAGAATCAGTGTGCCGTCGCCGACATCTATCAGACCGACAGGCGACATTTCGAGACCATCGCTCCCGACGGTAATAGTCCCGCCGTGAAGGAAGAGCTCTCCCGCAGCACCACTGTCCGTCGGAATTATTAATTCTCCACAGGTTACCGAACCGCCGGTCATCGTCCATGTACCTGAACCGCCGCCCCATCCGAGCTCGAATTCATTGCCGACCGTTATTGTCCCGCCGCTCATAGTAAATATGCCATGGTTATTATTATCATCACCCCACCAGATGTAATCTGCTATTTCAAGCGTGCCGCCGGTCATCGTCATCGTAGATTCACCCGCCACTTCACTGGACAAGCCGTTAATCTTCACATCCATTCCATCCTGAAAAATAGGGCCGGATTTTGCCGCCGGCATATTTAAAAATACATTGTCGCCAGTTGTAGGGACTTTATTTAATTCCCAGTTTTCACGGGTAGTCCAGAGTTTGTCACTGCCGGAGCCGGTCCAATGAATATCGGCGGAATAGCCGACGGAACTCAATATGAGAACAAAAGAAATTAGACAAATCATTTTCTTCAACATGATAATACTCCTTCCAAAAAGATAAGACATAGTGGGTACCATTTGACATTCTAAAAACCTGGTCTTTCCCTGATGAGAATCATTGCTAACGACTTACTTCCACCTCCTCTCTTCAAATAGCCAAATACGAACTGCTAATTGAAAAATCAAAATCTGCTATAAGCTATAGAATTTTCACCTGCGGGAAGCCTGGAAATCCACAAATGCCTACAGTGTTACTTATACAAAAATAACACTCTTCTTGTCAAGAAAAAAACGGATAATTATGTATGCCTTACACATAAAAACGGGGCCTATGCTCAATCATCCGGCATAGACCCCGAACTACTGCTAATACATTTATCTCAACTAAAGTCCGGCAGAGCATAGCCCTTTAGCAAAACTATGCCGCCATGACCACAATCTTACCCATTCAAAAAAGCAACCTTACAATCAACGGACTCAGTTTACAACAAGACGCACATTATCCAAACCGATCCATGAATCGCCGGAACTTACATTGGTAAATTCAATACCAATCTTGTGATCGACCGATTCGGGGACATCTCCGGCAGAAAACGACAGTGTATACTCCTGCATGTCATCAGTAAGAGCTACGTCGCCGGTTGCAGCCGGAACTCTCGTGCCGTTGTCATCATAATAGAGAGTCATCTGCATAGTTGTAGCAACCCAGGTAATCCTGGCATCCACTTTCAACTCTAAAACGTCACCTTCGGCGATCGTATGGTCCGTCAACTGCCAAACCGAGGGATCGCCGCTCATTAGAAATGCGGTCCAATCTCCTTCGGTAGGCGAATATCCGGTTTCCACTCCGGAGTCGGCAACCTCAGCATCGCTGCTCCAGCCGGGTATATCGACGGCGGGAGTATCAGCTACTCCTTCACCGTTCCAGCCCTTGATTTTCTCGGTGCCGGGCAGCTCGAAACTGAAGTTTTCAACTTTAACCTGCTCAGGCAGATACAACCGAATGTCGTCAAAGTACATCGTTCCTGCTCCTCCCGGTGCGGTTAAATTGCCCCGGGTGCCCAGGCCGACCATGATTTTATCAACGTCGCTCAAATCGACACCCTGAACGGCAAAAGCCTGAAGCTTGATTTCCCACTTCGTCCAGACGCCAATCTGCGCCGCCGCAGGATCTTCATGAACCACTACTACAGGCTCGCCGCCGCTATTAGCTATTGCGACATACAACGGTTCGGCGCCGTTATCAGTCTTGCCCCTGAACCAAATCGTTAATATGCCGACTCCCTGCTCGGTCCAGTCGCGCGGATAGCTCAGCGTCTTGTCTACCTCCGAATAGAACGCGTAGCCCTGCTTATTGTTGTCATAAAGCAACGGCATGGATTTTCCGCCGCCATGGACGATTGTTTCTTCACAATAAGAAGGGGTCGTCTCGTCACCCACGGCTGAACCGGTGCCGTTGCCCGCAGAATAAGGCGGCGTATCAGGTGTGCCGAAGCCGAGCCCATCAAGCCATGCGTACCATATCTGGTTGTCGCCGGCATCGTAATCCTCAAAATCGTCCACCGAAATGAAATCGGCCGTGGTGAAATTCCAGATAGGCCCTTTCATTAGACTGCCAAGACTATCGACCTCATCCACACGCCAATAGTACGCATTGTACCAGTCAAGTTTTCCGGGATCGTAACTCTCGTCGCCCAGCGTCTTCGGGCCTTTATATTCCGACGAATTCTGATCGGCACTGCGCAGAGCATCTTTGTCCGTGCCAAGATATACTTCGTGCGAAGCGGCACTATCGGCCGGAGTCCAGCTAAGAGTCGCCGTCATCTTCACATCCACAGTTCCGCTGGCAGGCGACGGACCGCCGACAGCACCCGGCGTCGTAAAGCTCCAGACATCGCCTTTATACGTACCGGCGGCATCGAACTCATCTACACGCCAGTAATAAACCTTGCCTGATTCGAGCGTGTCGGGGCTATAGGTCACAGGCCCCTGTGAAGCCCCTCCTTCGGCATTGTTTACCTGGTCAAAATCATCACCAACATATACGGTATGCAGCTTGGCGCCGAAACCCGGCGTCCAGCTAAAGGTCGTGTTCGGGTCTACAAATTCGGCTCCATCCGCAGGGATGGGATTATAGGCGGTCTTCGGCGGAACGGTAAAGCTCCAGATATTCCCCTTCCACGGACTGTTCGGATCGGCCTCGTTGATCTCATCGATTCGCCAGTAGTAAGTTGTGCCCGGGACAAGACCATCGGGGTAGGCATATCCCGGAAAGCCGGCTACATAAAAAGTAGTAGTCTGATTGACCCGGAACGTGTCGCCGGTGCCGGCGCTCACATCGCCAAAATTATCGCCCAAATACACATCGTGCGAGACGGCGAAATCTCCCGGCGACCAGCCAAGTGTTACCCATGTATCCTCATGAAAGGCACCATCTTCCGGGCTGGGGCTAATGGCGTAGGGGTATGCTTCACCTTGCATGGCTTTCAATATCTCCTCCTGTGACAGCGCCCGTTTGAAAATCCAGAGCATATCCATAAGTCCTGTGAAAGGTCTTGCGTTGTCAATATTATATCCCACGCGAGCACCTGAGCCCCAGTCTCCGGCTATCTCCGGTGGGTTTGAAATGTTTTCCTCGCGAATCAGCTCACCATCGATAAACAGCTTTGCCTTGCCGGTAGCCTGGTCGTAGGTACCCGCAAAATGAATCCACTCGTCCCAGATCACAATACCTGCACGAATATCGAAGATTGTAGACCCGCCGGCAGACCTGAGCAGCCATCGAAAAGTCCCATCGCTCCGGAGTTCGGGATGAACGAGCCAGGTCGAGTCAGATGCCCTGGCATTGAATATGGCGTGATGTCCACCCGTGTTCTCGCATTTAGCCCAGGCGGCAAGCGTGATGCCGGTTTTCGGAATATGCTCGTCGGGAATGCCGGGCCCATCCAGATCGAGGTAGCTGCCGCTTGCGAATTTTGCGGCCCCGCTCCGTTTGCCGTCGGGATCTGCCGTGATATCACCGTTTACAACTCCGTCGTGACCGTTGCCGGACTGGTCGGCGACAATGTCACTTACCTCATCGAAGGAAAAGTATATGACCAGGTCCGGATCACCGAGAAGTTGAGCCGAGGCGTTGCCAGCCAGACCCAGCACAAAAATAAAAGACACCAAACAAATAAAATTCTTACACATGATAGTCCTCCTTTAAAAAGTTAAGATTAAAATGGCTTATTATCATCTACGTTCACGTCACCTTTTGCTTATCCGTCCAGAATAATTCTTAACGACTTGGCGCCACCTCCTTTCTTCAGGAATTAAAGACATTCCACATCCCGGAAAGCAAAAACTCCTAAGATACGTGCCGGTAAGGGTACACGCTTCATCAACTTTAATTTATACCAAATCAGCTACATTTTTGTCAAGATAAATTTCAGACAATTATGTGTGTGGTCCACACAAAAGCGGAAAAGCACCAAAAGAAGTGCTAATTTCCCTCAATTAGCCTGCGAATAAATCCTGTTTTTTCCCCTCGTGATCAATTAAACGGGGCCTATACCGAATTAGCATAGGCCCCAAATTGATACAAAATCATTTACTAACAACTTGGCCTCGCATACCACAATCACTTCTCAAACTGCACTTCCGCTAAGTCAACAAAAGGAAACGGAAATCACATACCTTGCATAATTTCCATTATCTCGTCCTGCGACAGCGCCCGCGTATACATGCGGAACTCATCCATAAGTCCCGTGAAAGGCCTTCCGTCATCAATAGTTAATCCTACGCGAGCACCCAGGCCCCAGTCTCCAGCTACATCCGCAGGGTTTTCAACGACAAGCTCCTCAATCAATTCCCCGTTGATATACAGAGCCGCCTTGCCTGACTCTTTGTCGTATGTACCTGCAAAATGCAGCCATTCATCCCATGTCATAGTACCTGCACGTATCTGGAAGATTGTGGTCCCGCCATAAGAGCGAAGCAACCATCTAATGTCGCCGCTGCTCTTCGGCTCTGGGTGAATAAGCCAGCTTTCATCAGATGCTCTGGCGCTGAATATCTCGTGATCTCCGCCCGTATTAGCACATTTTATCCAGGCGGCAAGCGTTATAGCGGACGTTGGAATATCTTCAGCAGGAATACTTGGGCCGTCCAGGTCGAGATAACCGCCGTTTGCGAAATTGGCAGCTCCATTGTACATGCCGTTGGCCTCTGCTGTAACGTCACCGATGACAATGCCGTCATGGCCTTTGCCGGATTGGTCTGCGACAATATCACCAACTTCGTCAAAGGAATAGTATATAACCAGAGACGAATCCGTTTCGACGGTCGATCTAAAACCGGCAAGGTAAAGAACCTCATCATCGGACAAATTCCGGTCATATAATGCGACCTCATCGATCGCACCGATCCAGTTAAAGCCCCATCCTTCAGAGCCGATCAGCAAGGAGGAAGGGCTGCTGTTAATTGCGGTCATGGGAGCCGAATCGGTTTCTTCGCCATCAAGATAGCATCTGACCGTCTCGCCATCATGCGAGGCAGCGACATGGTACCACTCCCCAACCGGAAGTACCTGGCCGACATAGATCCACGTGCTTCCTTCCGGGGCATTGAACTGCCATCCGATGACATCATCCTGGCCACCGGAGCCCCATGCGAATCGGAGCTGCCAGCTCCAGCCCAGGCCCGCCTTACACAGGGGTGCCACGCTGTCGGGACCGCCTAATGTGTCCGGTCTGATCCAGATCGACCCCGCGAAGGGCCCGGGGATGTCCAGTCTGGGATCGTTACTGCAATCCACGTAGGTCTCACCGTCGAATTCCATCGCCATGCCGTAGCCGGCCGGCCCTTCGACAAAGGTTCCATTGCCAACAATAGTACCATGTAGATCGTTACCGGAACTATCATTCGTATCGTTCTCCAGTGCGTAGTACGCTACCAGACCATCAGTGCCGGGATCGACCGGCTCCGGAATAATTCCCAACACGGCCGTACCCCACTGAGAGGCATCATTCCATCCTTCTACGGCGGAAAATCCGAGCATCTTACCTTCACGCGAATCACCGCCGTCGTCGTCGTCATTGTAGTAACAGTCAATACCGATCAAGTCACAAGCCTGGGGCAATGCGCCCTGTATTGACAGCCAGGGCATCTTTATCTCGATACGCCAGCCGGTGTCGGTGTCTACCTGGGCGTGTTCTATGCCT
>DQCG01000500.1:675-2931 GCA_003533825.1 Phycisphaerales bacterium | reverse complement strand
TATTCTGGCCGCACGGGGTGATAGCTCTGAAGCCAATGTCCGGATTCTTAGACAAAACGATAACAGCAAACGTATATCATTGGCATCTTTTGCGAAGTTGACCTCAAATTTTACTGGCCGAAACCACTATGATATTATTCACAGTCTTATTCCACTAACTTTTGCAGATGTTTATCAGCCTCCGGGCGGAAGCTTTGCCGAAGCAATAATACGCAATGCCGCAAGCTACAGGAACAAGCTCGTATTTGCTTATAAGAGAGCCACGGCTTTGACAAACTGGCGCAGGACGGAGATGCTGTGGGCGGAAAAAAAACTTTGCAGAAATCCGAACGGCCCAATAATCGCCGCCCTTTCAAACTATGTGAAAGATCAGTTCATACGTCATTATAATCTGGATGGCGAACGCATAGCCCTGGTCCCCAACGGTGTCAAAGTCGATAATCAAGTTGACGCCGGAATCGCCGAAAAACTGAAGATGCAGATATTTCAGCAGCTTGAAATAGAAAGCTCCGCCAATCCGGTATTTTTTTTATTCGGCGCCAATAATTTCCGCCTCAAAGGTCTTAACGTACTGGCCGAAGCGCTGGTGCTTCTTGAGAAATCATCAACGCATCGTACCCCATATCTGATAGTGGCCGGCGGAGGGAAAATAAATAAATTCCGCTCATTAGCTAAAAACATGAACCTGGACAAAAGAATAGTTTTTCTCGGCCATCTTCCACATATACAAAATGCCATGTCGATATCCGATGTGGCCGTATTGCCGACTTTCTATGATCCTTGTTCTCGATATATTCTCGAAGCCCTGGCGGCCTGCAAGCCTGTGATAACCACGAAGTTCAACGGTGCATCCGATTTCTTTGTCAACAACCGCCACGGCAAGGTCATCGATAATCCGGAGAATATAAACGCACTGGCCGAAGCGATTCGGTATTTCACGGATTCGAAAAATATCGAGAACGCATCACATGCGATTATCGAGGACAATCTCAAAGAGAATATTTCCATCGGGCGGGCCGCCAGGCAATTAATCGATGTTTTCGAATCCATTCTGCAAAAGAAAGGCCGGAAATGACGCATGTATTTTTTCCGCTGGCGATTATTGCAGCGTATCTGCTCGGCTCGATCCCATTCGGGCTGCTCATTGCAAAAGCACACGGCAAGGATTTACGCTCCATAGGCTCGGGCAATATCGGTGCGACCAATGTCTCCCGCGCCCTCGGCAGGAGGTGGGCATATTTTTGCTTCGTACTCGACGTGATTAAAGGTCTGGTCCCAATGCTCACGACGATGTTCATTGCCAAACCCGGCGGAATAATTCCGCTATTGTTATGGCTGGTGGTCGGTTGCTCCGCTATCATGGGCCATATCTTCCCGATATACGTTAAATTCAAAGGCGGCAAGGGTGTCGCAACGAGTTTTGGCGTGGCGCTGGGGCTTTGGCCGTATTATACGATTTGCGTCTTGTTCGCCGCCGGAGTGTGGGTAGGAGCCGTTTTGATCTGGCGGTACGTCTCCCTGGCATCAATCACCGCTTCGATTACTTTTCCCCTCGTTTTGATTCTGGCGATAATTCTAACACCGGACTGGGATTTCGCTAAACTTTGGCCGATTCTAATCACGTCCATAGCAATACCGGTAATGGTCATTATCCGCCATCGTGAAAACATCAAAAGACTGAGAGAAGGAACAGAAAGCAAAATCTTACAAACCAAAAGCTCTTAAAATCCGGCGAATTTCTCCAGGCGTTTCCTTTATCATTTCGGCTGCGAATTATTTCAATCCGGGCTATGGATCATATTCGGGATTGAGTTCGGTCGGGACCGGCGCATTGACCTCTTTGCGCCAAGCGAGCATTATTTGATGTAATTCTGTAGCTTTTTCCGGCATAGAATCGACAAGGTTGTTCTGCTCAGAAATATCATCCGCGAGATTGTAAAGCTCCAGGTCGCCATCCTCAAAATACTCGATGAGCTTGAAGTCACCCACTCGCACGGCTCCGGCGGGGCGCGTCCTGAAATGCGGATCCCTGGCTCCTTCGGCCTTGCCCTGCAGATAAGCGGGAAAATGCCAGAAGATTGCCTCTCGCTCCAAATCACTTTGCCCCATTAGAAGCGGCACTATACTCACGCCGTCAAGGAGCTTGCCTCGAGGCCTCCTGGCGCCGGTCATCCGGACGATAGTAGGATACAAATCTACCCCTATTACCGGCGTATCACAAGTCGTGCCGGGCTCAACAACGCCGGGCCAGCGAAC
>DQCG01000500.1:0-651 GCA_003533825.1 Phycisphaerales bacterium | reverse complement strand
GTTGGAAGTGATGTTCTTAACGCCGCCGTTGTCGGAAAAGAAGAAAACAATCGTGTCTTCGGCAAGCCCCAATTCATCGAGCTTATCCAGGATACGTCCCACTCCCTCGTCTGTACTCTCGATCATGGCTGCATATTTAGGGTTATTTTGTCCGTTAGAGCCCGGTTTTTCCTTGTATTTTTCTATTATCTCGGCTTTTGCCTGAAGGGGTGTGTGGACGGCGTAATGCGGCAGGTAGAGAAAGAACGGCTGGTTTTTGTTGGCTTCAATGAAATTCAATGCCTCATCCGTAAGCCTGTCGGTGAGGTACTCTCCCTGTGGGCCATCCGGCAGTTCGGGATTATTGTAGGGTACGAAATAGCCTTTGACCGGATGACCTGCGCTGTAGCCGCCGACATTGACATCGAAGCCCTGGCCGACCGGACCTAATTCCGGATCGTTGCCGAGATGCCACTTGCCGATGCTGGCGCTGACGTAGCCTGCGGGCTTGATAGCTTCGGCAATGGTCACGATATTCGAATCCAGATCGGTGGTATTTTCTATCGGAATTAGCTTTCTTTGCTTCGACTTGCCCCGGCTGGAAGAACCAACGGTGTAAACACCATGCCTAGGGCTGTACTGGCCTGAGAGCAGGCAGGCCCTGGCCGGGGC
>DQCG01000554.1 GCA_003533825.1 Phycisphaerales bacterium | reverse complement strand
ATTTACTGTGGCATTCGCCTTAAAAACGGTCAGTTTGATTTAATTACCCTTTTTCCCCAGAAATTGACTTTTTGTGGCCTCTTTGCAGCGATTACAACTAAAATAAGAATAAAAGGGATATTTTTCGCGCTTATTTTCTCCCCTTCGACCAGACTATATAACGGACGCTGATCGGCGAAACCGGAGATTGATCTTTAGCACGTGCAAGAGAATTTAGAAAGAAAATTAGTTGAAGCTGCCCTCGGCGGCGATATTGAGAATTTCGGCGAGCTTTGCCGGCGGTATTACGCCGTGACGGTCGCAATCGCGTACTCTATCCTCTCGGACCATCAGCTTGCCGAGGATGCAGCCCAGGAAAGTTTAGCCAAAGCGCTCGTAAATCTCAAGAATCTGAAGAACAGGACAAGATTTGCTCCGTGGCTGGCCGCTATCTGCCGAAACACCGCCAAAGATATGATCGCAGCCAGGGCCAGACACATCAGCACCGAAGATCTTTCACAAGTGGCCCAGAAGAATAACGATGATGAAAACAACCGCGCGATTCGCCGGGCTATCGAGCAACTGCCAAACGCCGCAAAAGAGCTGATCGTGTTACGATATTACAACAACCTTTCGTACGATCAGATCGCCTCGATCCTGGGAATCTCACGAGCGGCGGTTAACGGCAGACTCGCAAGGGCAAAACGAAAAATGGCAAAATACCTGAAGCGTAATGGTTTTTCCGAGAGCGAATTATGAAAACCGACAAAAATAGCAAAAAGCTGGACGAACTAATCTCTCGTGCCATCGGTCGAGACAGACCAGAGTTTAAATTCGACAGATGGAAGCAAGTGCACAAGAAAGAAATCGAGATTTTCAAATCACAAACGGCAAACAGGTATATTTCACATCCGGCCCTCCCGTATAATATTTGTAGAATAATTATGAACAGCAAGATAACAAAAATAGCCGCTGCGGCGGTGATGATCGTCGGGATTTCGCTGTCGATCATCCTTTTGGATAAAACCGGCGCCCCCGCTTTTGGTATGGCTGAGGTTATGGCTGCTGTGGCAAAGGCTGAATGGATGCACATGACCTGGGAATATGACGAACTCAACACAGGATTTGAGGTCGTTGAGCCAGAGATAAGAGAAAGCTGGGCTTCAGTTAACCCTAAAAGAAACATCACAGTGTACAACAACGGCAGGATCAATTTCACAGAATATTCAACAGATGAAATAAAATCACAACGATATGACGTTGAAACTAATGTGATGACAACACGATATATATCCGCCGGCATTAATTATCCATATACCTCCATTGTCGAATTAATTCTTGGAGATATTGCAGAATTGGAAAAAAGAGGAGCCGCAATTGAATATATTGATAGTATTTATGATGGTAATCCAGCCAAGGTTATTAATGTAGATGCGTTTGATGATAATAGTGTGCATTTTAAGCAATCCATCGTGGTTGACGTTAAGACACATTTGCCAAAGCGCGCCACACAGATTTCTGAGAAGTTAGGCAAAAGCACAACAGCAAACATTACATTTGACTATCCGCAAGTCGGCCCAACCGACATCTATCAGGCCGGAGCATCACGTGATGCAAAAGTCAAGGTAATCGGACAAAGAATAACTCCTGAATTTCTTGAGGCCATTAAACCTTATCGTGCGGCGAGAGAGAGCCTGCCCCAACTACGTATTGTTGTGGAGGTGGAAAATGAAAGCGATAACAGCTGTGTAGTGTCTGTAATATATACCAATGGTACTAAAGCAAGATTGGAGCAGTTGAGATACATGAAAAATGATACACCTCCGGCTACGGATGATTTTAGAATAATTTTAGATTGGGCCAATAAAGCGATGAGCGATGAGTTTGGAATACATGGGATACAACTGAATGATGGCACTATTGTTTATCGTGCTGATCGTGATTACTACAACCCCTGGATCAGCGAAAAGGTATCTCTGTCACACTACGGAGCAGGTTTAATGCCTACCGGATTAATTAATCGTGGTTGGCCAATAATTCGCACAGGAACGTTTGTTGAAAATGATTATGCTATTGATAACGGTCTTTTATGCATAGAAAGCACAAGCGAGCCGCGATTTACCGGGGACTCGAAGTTGGCTGAAGCCGCTGAAAAAACACTTTATTACATTGATCCTGAACATGATTATATGTGCGTTCGCACGGAGAGTTTCAGACATCCTGTGCCGCCACCGTATGGTACTCGCCAAGTCGGCGTGCCGCCCATTGATCCTATCAATATTCCTTTTGAGCCATACTTGGTGACGGAAGTGGCCAAATTCAGCCGAACAGACACAGGTCACTGGTATCCGAGCCGGATAATGACCACAAACAAGCAGTCCTGGTCTGATCGTGGGAGCGGCTGGAAGATGCGGGAAAAAAAATTTGATATAAGACTGTATGTCGATACCGATCCAGAGTTTCCTGAAGGAATTTTTGATCCCGATAGTTTGCCACGATAACTAAGTGCTTTGCTAATGTAGAGATTTCAGGCGGCCCATGCGGGATTAAAAGCTCTGCGATGTTCCGGCTTTGATTTTTACTACGAGCGCCGGTAGTTCGGACAAGTGCGTTATTTTTCAGAGACCGTTCGCAAACAAAAATATAAGCTGAAAGACCGAGAGGGCATGTCTGTTCCCGGGCCGGGCTTGTTCTTAGCTCGGCCTTTTTCATTTCTTTTCTGTAAAAACCATAAGAATGGGAATAAACTTCTGGTTATATATAAACCAAAACGGGGTATCAATTCGTGTAATAAGCGAAGAACGTTCTTTATTTAGTCGGGAAAGCACTGAATGCTGGAAGACAGGCTGTTGATATGGAAATTCAAGGGCGGCAGTAATCAAGCTCTTAGCCGGATTTACCGTAAGTATGGTGATTATTTGCTGGCCCTAGCGGCGGCTCTTTTGGAAGATGTCAACGCGGCTGAGGATGTGGTGCACGATGTTTTCTGCAAGTTTATTGAGTCCAGAGAGAAGTTTAAGCTCGCCGGAAGTCTTAAAAGTTTTCTCGCCACTTGCGTCGTAAATCTTGCACGTGACAAGCTGAGAGCAAGACACTTGCAACCCTGCGGATTGGATGAAGCGGCGGCGACGGTCTTGGATACGAATGGGCCGG
The DNA here is from genome assembly GCA_003533825.1 of Phycisphaerales bacterium. GTDB lineage: Bacteria > Planctomycetota > Phycisphaerae > Sedimentisphaerales > Anaerobacaceae > JAFGPJ01. The sequence continues at coordinate 2,947 of DQCG01000554.1, read as the reverse complement.
AACATTATGCCATCTTCGGAGAACAAGCAAGGGATTTGAATCATGCGATTGCGCAGCTTGCATACGAGCAGCGAGAAGTGATAATGCTGCATCTTCGAGGCGGTATGAAGTTCAGGGAAATAGCCGGCGTGCAGGGAATCTCGACCAATACTGCCAAGAGTCGGTATCGTTACGGCCTGGATAAGCTTCGAACACTTTTATCTGATCAAAAGAAGAAAAATGAAATCAACTAAAAACTTAGAACAATCAATTAAGAAGTTAACCGTCGAGTCCCGCGGCCGGATACATGACCGTATTCTTCAAAAGCTGCTTAGAAAGCTGGACCAATCGAAAAGACAAACGGTTGCCGGACGGACAAATGTTTGGATAATGATTTTGAAAAGCAACGCAGGTAAAATAGCAGCGGCTTTTCTTATCATTTCTTCCTGGGCGGCGTTCTTTGTTATGTCGGGAAAAGTTAAAGACCTGAGAAATGAGCTGGAGCAGTCGCGGCGGGATGTTGCGCTGGCCCCCGCTGATGATTCCGCTACCATCAACTTTTATTTAGAAGAGCACCGGGATCTCGTAGCTCGACATGCTTCAGCAAGTCCGGCCGCACCGCAGCCTGTGCAGATGCGTGTGAGTCCGCATGATATTCTGTATTACGAGTCTTTTGACGATGAGCCGGAATATATGAGTCCCGGCATTATCGTCAGAGGACCTTCTTCTCAGAACCAAATCGGCTCACCCGAAGCACCCGTAATTTCCAATGGCCATACTCTGACACTCTCCGAAGCGCGAAAAACCGCTGATTTTGAGTTGCATGCCCCCGCAAGGCTTTTTCCCGGTTATTCACTTGAGCAGATCAGAAGGATCGAGGGCCGGGATGCCATGCAATTGCTCTATACTGATGGTATCAATTCAGTGTCGTTGTTTGAACAACCTTTGGACGGGCAGCGTGGGCTATCGCGACAGGATTTCAGAGAATATGCCGTATATCGCAACAAGGAGCAAGCCGGAGGAACCATTCTTGCGTGGAGAGATGATGTTCGCTCTTATGTTTTAATTGGTAATACCGAAATGTCACAATTAATGGATATGGCGCAGTCTATCAGCGCCGGAAAATAAGAGGAAATGAAAATGAATAACAAAAGATTAATCTCATTGACAGTATGCCTGATTTTGGCAACCGTCCCCGGAATATCGTCTTTGATTTTCGCCGATATTGCTTTAGAGACAGATACAAAAGCTCAACAGCGCTTCGAAAAAGCAAACGAGCTGCGCAAACTCGCCGATTACGATGCCGCCATTGCCGAATATAAGAAAGTAATAAGCCTGTCACCGAAAAGCAAAATCGCTCAGGATGCACAATACTGGATAGGGCAATCTTATTTCGGAGCGGGACAGTTTGATGCTGCATTATCTGCATTTCAGAAACTTATCGAAGAGTATCCGGCGAGTACGATTATCCCGTCAACAAAGCTGATGGTGGAGCGCGTTCAACAAGCAAAGAAGACTAAATTACTTTTTGAGGCTGTAACAAAGGGCGATATCGAGCAGGTCAAGTTGCTGATTTCAAAAGGCGCTGATGTCAATGAAAAAGACGAGAGGGGATGGACTGCACTACATCATGCGTCCGAGAAAGGCCATAGAGAAGTGGCTGAACTACTCATTGCTGAAGGTGCGGATGTGAATGCAAGTGACTTCGCAGATTGGACTTCGTTGTTTTGTGCGATTCTGAACGATGACGTAGATATGGTGAGATTGCTCGTTGACAAAGGAGCCGATTGTAATGTCCACAATAAGATGGGTATCACACCGCTTACTTGGGCGATCACTGCCTTGGGGGAGAAAGACAAGGAAATTGTCGAATTGTTAATAAGCAGAGGAGCCAATATCAATCTTGAGGATAAGACAGGTGGGCGTACGCCGCTGTATTGGGCAGCCTTTCAGGGTAGTAAGGGAGTATTTGAGGTACTTCTTGCCAAATTGACCGATCCTAACACTATCCATTTTGCTGCCCTCAAGGGACACTTAGCCAGGGTTAAGACATTTATGCAGGGAGGTACCGATGTCAACACCAAAGACAAATTTGGCTGCACACCTTTGCATTGGGCAGTTCTTGCTAATTCCAATGATGTGGCTGATTTTCTTGTTGCCAAAGGTGCCGACGTCAATGCCAAAGACAATAATGGCTTAGTACCACTTTTAGGTGCGCGCCGACTGGATATGATTGGATTTCTGATTTCCAAAGGTGCAGATATGAACGTTAAAGATGATACTTTTGGCTATACTAAACTACACCAGGCATGCCTTGGAAAAGACAGGGATATGGCAGTGTTTCTCATTTCCAAGGGTGCGGATGTCAACACAAAGAACAACTGGGGTTGGATGCCGCTTCACAATGCTATCAGAAATGGTCATAGGGAGATAGTGGAACTGCTTACTGCAAATGGCGCCGATGTGAACATGGGGAACTGGATGGGCACACCACTACACTTGGCGGTCCGTGGGGGCCACAGAGATATTGCCGAATTGCTTATTGCAAAAGGCGCTGATGTGAATGCAAAGAACAAATCGGGACAGACACCGCTGTACATCGCTATTGAACAAAGTCACAAAGAAATTGTTGAACTCCTCCGCAAGCACGGAGCGAAAGAATAATCTGAATAACACAGAAGGCGGGCCTGTGAACCAAGCAGTGTCTGTTACGGCTTTTTTTCGGCGTTGATTTTTTTAATCAGGGTTGGCAGTTCGGAGATTTGGTTTATTTTCCAGGCCCCGTTGGGTGGTGTTTTCCCGGCGTTTGTGTAGGCATCCTTCAGGACGGCGTGCATTCCGATTTTCAGCGCCGGTATAATGTCCTTGTCGATGCGGTCTCCTACGTACATGATATTTTCGGCCGCTACGTCGATTCGCTGGGCGGCGATTTTGAAGATTCGAACATCGGGCTTGCGAAAATCGAATT
>DQCG01000109.1 GCA_003533825.1 Phycisphaerales bacterium | reverse complement strand
AAGCCTGGAACAAGCCGGAAAAGGCCGAAAAGTGGCGAGCAAAACTGCCTCACAAGCAGCTAAAAGAGCAGTAAAACTATACTGAAGAACGCAATACGCACTTCGGAGAACGCAATACGAGTTTTGTTTCATGGAGTTTTTTTGAGAATTTGGTTGATTTTTGGGGTCGAGTTTAGTATAATAGTTAACAAATGTATTAGTTTGTAGTTCATGGTTGGTAGTTCGTAGTGGAAGTTGAGTTGATTAGTTAATTGGAGAATTAGTCGTGGATTCCCGCCTTCGCGGGGTACGTGTTTAGCCTGAAAACAATGCTGATATGCAGGTTTTGAAGCTGCAATCGGGCGTCTTTGTCGGCAATTAACGCTTTTGACGGAAGAATTAGCTGTTAAATCGTCACTATCAATACTAATAGCAGGCTAAACACATACCCCGCGAAAGCGGGAATCCANNGGGTAAATCTGTGTCTAAAGAAATTCAATTTGCAAAAACAAACCCAATTTATTCGTTCTGAGTTCAGCGTGCTGAGTGCTCCTTGGGAGTCCTTACGGACTGCGAGAACGAAGTTGAAAAAACAAACCCAATTTGACGACGGGGAAATTAAGCGTAAAGTCCTATTTGAAAGGAGTATATGAAAAGATAGCGGAGTTTCGGGCACGAAAAAAACAAAGCCAATCAAAGCCAATTCAGGGATTATTAAGCGGCTTGATGTCAAGAAAACTGGGTTTGCCTTGCTCAGTCAGACATTTTACGTAGGTCTTGCTGTGTAGAATTTAAGTTCATTTTTTCGACTTGGTTTCTTCTGAGAAACTGGTATATTGCCAAAAGCCCTACGATTGTCGTTACAGGTATAAACCGATAAGTTACTTACACAACATTTAAGACATATTGAGCAGGTTGGAGACAGAGTCATGAAAGACAGCACAATGGAACGACGGAATTTTTTGAAATACGCCACTACGGCTACAGTCGCAACAGGGCTTCTTGGCCGGTCAAGCCCGGTTCAAGCCGGCCAACGAGGGGCCAAATTGCGCAAAGCGCTGCAAATCGGGATGCTGCCGAAAAGCCTTTCCGATGCGGACAAGTTCAAGCTGGCGAAAGAATGCGGATTCGAGGGCATCGAGGGCTCGCCCATGAAGGACCTCGACGCGGCTCGGCAGTTCGGCAAACTGGCACATCAGGCGGGCGTCCCGATTCATTCAATTGTCTACGGCGGCTGGGGAGCACCCTTTTCCGATCCCGATCCCAAGGTCATAGACAAAGGTCTGGCCGGAATGGAAACGGCACTGCGAAGCGCAAAAGCGCTCGGCGCCAAAACGGTCCTGCTCGTGCCGGCGATTGTAAACGAAACCGTCGGATACGGCGATGCCTACAAACGCTCGCAGGAACATATCCGCAAACTGCTGCCTCTGGCCGGGCAACTCGGAGTGATCATCGCCGTCGAGAACGTGTGGAACAAGTTCCTGCTGAGCCCGCTTGAGTTCGCCCGTTACGTCGATGAGTTCGAAAGCCCTTGGCTCAAGGCCTATTTCGACATCGGCAACGTCATTATCTACGGCTACTCACAGGATTGGATTCGTACTTTAGTCACACGCATCGTCAAGATCCATCTGAAAGACTTCAAGCGCAAGGGCTATCAGTGGACCAACCTGCTCGATGGGGATGTGAACTGGCCCGAAGTTCGCCGTGCATTGGATGAAATTGGCTACGATGGATTTATTACCACGGAACTACGCGGCGGCGATAAAGCTTATCTTACGGATCTATCCAAACGAATCGACCGCATTATCGCGATGTAGCAAACTCGCAAAAACAACCGACCGACAAAAAAATGAAAATGACCTGGAAATCCGGGCCCGATGTCAGGTCTGTAGCCAAAAATTGCCAAAAACAACACCCCCGTTTTTAGCTCAAAAACCTCGATTTCTAATTTTTCCAGCAACTTTTTTCCGCCGGAGTGCCATAGGGTTGTCACCGGTGGAAAAATTTCCTTGCAAGCTATCTCACAAACTCCTAATTTCAAGGTAAACGGGATAATCCTCAGCCTAAAATGAACGAGCAGCCTCGCTCTGTGAAAAAAAGAGAAAAACCATCGCCTGAAGTCCGACCTCTTTTGAAATAAAGCGGAGATTCAATTAATAAGACTCTATACGCCTTAAAAAGGCCATAATATAAGTATGAACGGAGACATTTCATGTCAACTGAAACGGTAGTCAATCAGACTTTCAACGGTGGTGCCTCATTGGCCGGATTTCTGTTAGTTTTTCTCGGCCTACTTTTCACCTCGTATGAATCTTACGATGCAGTTCAAAAGGCAAGCGTGAAATCCAAATACAAGAAAAGAATTTTAATCGTATTTTTCGGCTTTTTATCTTCCCTGGTCGCGGCATCGAGTGCGTTATTATCAAATTGGATATTGAAAGAATTGATGATATACATGGGGGTATGCGCGCTGGCTGTTTCCTTTGTTCTTCTTATCTGGGCTGCAGCCACAACTTTAGGAGATATAAAGTAATGTCCCTTACGCTCGAGGCCGAACAACGGCTCATTAAAGTAGATCTGGAAAAGTTCTTTGAAGATCATAAGAGCAAATGGAAAACATTGGCACAGCGTTCATATTCGTTCGTGAAAAACAATTTTCCGGCAAAAGCCGTGATTCGTATCGATGACGTTGCGAAAGCTTTATCGCCTTTGTTGCAGGTGGATGAAGATTTAATAAACATTCTCAACGAAAAAAGATTGAAACAAAAGTTCTGGTTCAGAGATTTCGGCGATTTGATACTGGACCGTACATGGAAAAAAATCCAGAAAAGTTGAGTTCGCAAAAGTATTATCAAAACAAACAGAAGGGAGGTGAGGCTTCTGACAGCAATCTGATAGAAAAGTTTTAATGTCTCCATAAGTAAATTTAAAAGCAATGCCAATGCACATCTCAATGCATTGGAAGGAGAAAAAAAATGAGTTATGCAAGACTTAACATATGGCTCAGGGATTTAAATTGTTGCCCCAAGAACGTCTGGAAAGTAGAGCTGGTAGTCAAGACATGCGGAGGCGAATACCTTGTGGATTTCAATCCGGATGTCATTGATAAGCTGAGAGAGACTTATCCTGATTACAAAGTCGATCGCGGCAATAGAAATGGCGAAACCACAATATACATAAGACAGTCAAGTTTCATACCCGGCATCAAACACTTAGAACTCGATATTCCACCTGGTTGTTACATCGTTCGAGCATGGGTCTGCTGGGGAAACCTCTGGACCGACAGGGCGGTTGTAATAGTTGGATGTGGCGGAGAAGCATGTGTGAATCTTATCATACCGCAAAAACAGAATTGCATCAGAGACGTTCTGATTCCTGTGGCGATTGCAGCACATTAAATCAGATTACCAATTGACAGAGTGCGAACGGCCGCTGAGGTGCTGATGGCAACCGGGGAAATACAGAGAGACGCCCTCCGTAAAGAGCTAACAGACCTAACCAAGGAATTGAAAGAGTCCAAGGCAAAAGATGCACCAAAATATGTGGAAGCGCTGGAATTCGCCGCAAAACTTGTCAAAGGTATTCGAACCGAACAAGAATAATACAATCCTGTTATTGACTAATTCGATATATCATTAGTAAGATCGGATTTTGCCACGAAGAACTGTTAAGGACTCAGTTGCTCTCGGTTTTACTTTTAGAAGAAGTATTAACGAGTATACAATTACAATAAAAAAGTTCCCGCCCTGACGGCCATGACAGAATCGAGAACTTTTTTTAGCTTGTTGTGTCTTTAAGCAGCTCGCCGCTTGAGACGCTACGTTTTAACCGAACGGATGTGTTATCCTTTGACTTTGACTTTTACGGCTTTTGCTGAGGCGGCTTTGGGGAGGGTTATCAAGAAGACGCCGTCTTTGCAGGTTGCTTCGACCTTGCTCTGGTCGACGTCGGTGGGCAGAGTCAACTCCCACCTGAAGCTGCCGTAGGTGCTCTCTACGTAATAATATCTTTTTTCCTTTTTCTCTTCTTCGAGCTTCTTTTCTCCGCTGATGGTGTATAATAATATGCAAAATATGTGCAAGTTTCCCAGCTTGCTGAAAGTCCGTAAAAACTGCGTAAAATCGCCTCTCAGACGGCCTCATTCCATTTTCGAGCTGTCAATTTGACATCTTTTCTGTCAATTCGGTATAGCGGTTGTATTGGCCGTGTAAATGTTGTAAACTAATCGCAGTTCGTATTCGTTCCTGAGACCCAAGAGGTAAAAGCAAAATGACTAAAAACAAAACCCATCTAAAAGTTGACGCCCTGCATTTGCAGGTTCGGGATTCCGTAACCGACTTCGCCGATAGACTTTTAACGGCCCTCGGCGACAACCTGCAGAGCATCACGGTTGTTGGCAGCAGCCTGACGGAGGATTTCAGGCCGGGACAGAGCGACATCAACACCGTCCTGGTCCTCGGCAGTCAGACTTTGTCTTCGCTCAACGCCGTCGCCTCGCTGGCCAAGCCGATGAGCAGAAAGAAAATCTCGCCGCCGCTGCTTATGACACAATCCTACATCGAGCGGTCGCGAGATGTATTCGGCGTCGAGTTTCTTGATTTTCAACTGGCCCAC
>DQCG01000284.1:4991-7306 GCA_003533825.1 Phycisphaerales bacterium | reverse complement strand
GCAATAATCAGCGACGGTCCCGGATAAGCCTCGGCCTCGACGAAAGCCTTAACCGTCTGATTCGTGTTGGCTCCCATCGCCACCTTTGCGACATAAATGTTGCCGTAGGTCATAGCCAGGAGTCCGAGTCCTTTTTTGGGCATCGGTTTTCCGGCTGCTGCGAACTTGGCTACCGCCGCTCTCGGCGTCGATTTGGACATCTGTCCGCCAGTATTGGAATAAACCTCCGTATCCAGAACCAGCACGTTCAGGTCGTTCCCACTTGCCAGTGCGTGGTCGAGCCCGCCATATCCGATATCGTAAGCCCAGCCGTCTCCGCCCATCGCCCAGACCGACTTGCGAACAAGATAATCCGCCAGGCCCTGCAGATGCCCGCACTCGGCACATTCACTCGGGTCAAGCTGCTTTCTGAGCTCTTCCACACGGGCCCGTTGCTGTTCGATTGCCTCCTGTGCCGGATCGTTAGCCAGGGTCGCCTCGCGAATCTGCCCGGCCAGCTCTTTTTTGACACAGCCATTCTCGACAACTTTCTCCAGCAGCCACAGCGCCCGCTCTGTGAACTTGGTGACGGTCAGTCGCATTCCCATTGCAAACTCGGCCGCATCCTCAAACAGACTGTTGCTCCAGGTCGGCCCCCTGCCGTCGGAGCGTTTCGTATACGGTGTCGTCGGCAGATTGCCGCCGTAAATCGATGAGCAGCCGGTCGCGTTTCCGATAAACGCCCTGTCGCCGAACAACTGGGTCAGCAGTTTGACGTATGGCGTCTCGCCACAGCCGGCACAGGCGCCGGAATACTCGAACAACGGCTCAATCAACTGGCTGCCCTTGACGCTTGCCGTCTTGAAGAGCTTCGGGTCTGTATTCGGAATCGCAAGGAAGTATTCGTAGTTATCCCGCTCGGCTTCTCTGAGCGGCTCCTGCGTTGTCATATTGATAGCTTTGCGCCCGGTTGGTTTCTTGTCTTTGTCCTTTTCCTGCGCCGGACAGGCCTGCACGCACGCCCCGCAGCCAGTGCAGTCTTCCGGAGCAACCTGGACTGTGAACTTCATCCCTGCAAAATCTTTTCCCTTCGCATCGGCGCCCTTGAATGTCTTCGGAGCACCCTCGGCATACTTCGGATCATAAGCCTTGACACGTATGGCTGCGTGCGGGCAAACAATCGAGCACGTTCCGCACTGGATGCAGACGTCCGGTTCCCATGCCGGGATGTTCACAGCGACATTGCGCTTCTCGAACTTGGTCGTGCCCGTCGGAAATTTACCATCGTCCGGCATCTTGCTCACGGGCAGCTTGTCGCCGTGGAATCCCATCAGCTCAGCCGTAACATTCTTGACAAAATCGGGAGCATCGTCGGGCACCAACTGCCGCATCTTAATCTTGCTCGTAACCTTGCCGGGAACCTTGACTTCATAGATTTTATCGAGCGCCGCATCAACCGCAGCGTTGTTCATATTGACAACTTTATCCCCCTTTTTGCCGTAGGACTTTTTAATCGCGTCCTTAATCGCTCCGACGGCCGTATCGAGCGGAATAATATTGCTGATCTTGAAGAATGCCGTCTGCATAATCACGTTGATACGGGCGCCGAGGCCAAGCTCCTGGGCAATCCCGATAGCATCGATCACGTAGAATTTCAGCTTCTTGTCAATAATCTGTTTCTGGACTTCCTTCGGCAGCGTCTCCCAGACTTCGTCCGGCCCGTGACTGCTGGTTAGCAGGAACGGAGCTCCCTCTCGCGCCGGCGTGAGCATGTCAAACTGCTCCAGAAACACCGGGTTGTGACACGCAATAAAATTGGCCTTACTTATCAGGTAAGGCCTTTGAATCAGCTTCTTTCCAAACCGAAGGTGCGACACCGTTACGCCACCGGCTTTTTTCGAATCATAAACAAAGTACGCCTGGGCATAGTTGTCCGTTAACTCGCCGATGATCTTGATCGAGTTATGATTCGCACCGACCGTCCCATCCGAACCCAGCCCGTAGAACAGCCCCGAGAAGTATCCTTCATCGGAAACACCGAAAGACTCATCCACATCCAGGCTCGTATCGGTTACGTCCTCGATGATACCCACGGTGAATTCATACTTTGGCTTGTTCGCATCGAGATTATCGAAAACAGCCTTGACCATCGCCGGCGTAAAGTCTTTGGAGCCAAGCCCGTACCGGCCGCCCACAATGACCGGATAGCCCTTGAAGGGCGCTTCGCCTTTGCCAATAGCTTCTCCGACGGCCGTTCGGATGTTCAGATATAACGGCTCGCCAATGGAGCCGGGTTCCTTTGTCCTGTCCAGCACGGCGATCTTCGTCGTCGTTTT
>DQCG01000284.1:3644-4957 GCA_003533825.1 Phycisphaerales bacterium | reverse complement strand
AACGGCTGGAACAGCCGGACTTTCACCAAGCCGACCTTCTCGCCTTTCGCCACCATGTTTTCAATGGTCTCATCGGTTGTATCCGCCGCCGAGCCCATCAGGACGATTACTTTCTCGGCATCCTTCGCCCCAACATAGTCGAATAAATGATACTGCCGTCCCACGATCTTCGCGAACTTGTCCATCGCTTCCTGAACGAGCTTCGGGGTGGCCAGATAGTATTTGTTTACTGTTTCCCTGCCCTGGAAATAGACATCGGGATTCTGAGCCGTACCGCTGATCATCGGTCTGTCCGGCGACAGGCCTCTTGACTTATGACGGGCAACGAGCTTCTCGTCGACCATCGCACGCATATCGTCCAGAGTGAACTCTTCGACTTTCTGCAATTCGTGGCTGGTCCTGAAACCGTCGAAGAAGTGCAGGAAAGGTACGCTCGATGCCAGCGCTGCCTGCTGTGCGATAAGAGCCATATCCATGACCTCCTGGACGCTGTTCGAACAGAGCATTGCAAAGCCGGTCTCGCGACAGGTCATCACGTCGGAATGGTCGCCGAAGATTGAAAGCGCCTGACAGGCTAACGAACGAGCTGAGATATGAAAGACTGTCGGCAGCAGTTCGCCGGCAATTTTGTACATATTTGGAATCATCAGTAAAAGGCCCTGCGAGGCCGTAAACGTCGTCGTCAAAGCCCCGGCGGCAAGTGCACCATGCACAGCCCCGGCTGCGCCTGCTTCCGACTGCATCTCCGTTACCGAAGGGATCGTTCCCCATATATTAGCCTCGCCTTTGGCCGTCCTTGCATCGGCAATTTCTCCCATCGGTGAGCTTGGAGTGATAGGATATATTGCAATCACTTCGTTTGTAGCGTGCGCCACGTATGCTGCTGCCGAATTACCGTCAATTGTAACCATTTTACGCTTCATGACTTCTCCACTTTTCATAAGATACAGACTATCAATCACTTATATTAAAATGCCCCTCATACTTTGATCCGCAAATCACTCTCCGGACCTTAATGTAACTTTATGCTCATAGGCCGAAAAAACGATCCACATCGGCCTTCGTGCGGTATTCGGGGCACCCGAAATCATACTTATACAACGTTTCATTGGATTAAGCAATATAAAATTTGCACAGAAATGAATCGCAAAAATGACGGAGAATTCCGCTATTCTTGAAATGAGTATAAAAACCATACCCTTGCAGGAGACGAGACAGGAAACACTTTTCCCGCTCCGGCAAGGGTCGTCCGTCTACAATGCGGCAGTCCGGCAAAGATCGGACGCAGTGTTTTATTATGTGAAAGCTGCCCC
>DQCG01000284.1:0-3612 GCA_003533825.1 Phycisphaerales bacterium | reverse complement strand
CTTCCGTACTTTGTTAAATTTGGCCTGGTCTTCCGCTTCCATCGCGGCCAATTCTCCGCCGAAAACTTCCGAGAAATATTCCTCAGCCGCCTTGTGTCTTTCCTCTTCCGTATCGAAAAGACTGCGAATTTTGCCCAGCTCGCCGGCATCCAGCCAGAAGCCCCCGCAGCCCGGACATTCATCGATCTCTACTTCCTTCTTGACGCTGAAGAAGTGCCTCATCATGACAATGTCACTACATTTCGGGCAGCTCAATCGCTTCATGCGGTCGACGACTACGCTCTCGTCTCGTTCAATGTCCAATAATTCTTCGCCTGCTGACTCATGCGGCTCATCGAATTTCTCAATCTCGAAATTGTCAAACCAGATACCGCCGCAGCCACCCTGGCATACATCAACCACCACATCCCCTACAGTCATTTGCTCTAAAGCATTTCCGCACGCAGGACAGTTCATAATCTTATATCCTCAAAAAGGTTCGCAATACATTATTGAGGATGTGTATCGGCAAAAACCTTACTGCCCAAAACCAAAAAATTCGAGCCATTGATCGGTTTCGCCCTCGCTTAATCCCCGCCGTTTTGCTTGCGGCTCTTTTGCAGGCCTTTTTCGGCTCAACTGCTTCTGGACATCATTCCAGAAAACGTCCGATTTCATGGATGTCGCTTTTCTCGTACGCGCCGCCGACCGCAATCTCCTGTCGCTGCTGACAATTGTCAACCTTTTTGGTGCCGTGCTTGCACTTATCTTATCCTCGATGACAGTGTCGGCGTCCGTCCCCAAACCGGCAAAAAAGACCTCCAGATTGATTATATTATCGAACCCGCCTTTATCCCGCGGCCCCGTCCCGTCAAAAATAATCTCACCCTTCTCTCCCGTCAATTTAAGGTACCTGCCCAATATCCTGCACAATCCAATATCGCTGGCCGCTCCCGAATCCTCCTCTAATTTGAGAATTGTGTGCAACAGATTATGACCGTCAATAATGAACATCTTGTATTTCGTATATCGTATTGCGTGATGCGTATTGCGTATGGGGTTCTCACGCTTCGAATCTTATTTCGCCGCCGACGATTGCTTTGTCAACTTTGCCATTGGCTTTCCAGCCTTTATATAAACAGTTTCTGCTTTTAGAGCCGAGTTTATTTTTGTTAATTTCTTTCTATGAATTGTCAACACAGCAGCATGCGCATCGGATTAAGGGTCCGGTCGAATGGATTAAACACGAGACCGAGAATTTCTAATGTCACCACTCCTAATAATGCTTCGTCGGCTTCTTCACCCAAAACCACCGGTGTATGGGCCTGGCCTTGTGGAAGAACAATATATGTCTCTGATACTGCTCTCTCGACCGTAGTCCCATCAGCCAAAGTAAATGACACTTTACGTCTCGGCTTTAAACCAATCGCCTTCCATATTTTCTTGGGAAGAAGAGAATATGTTGCACCACTGTCAATGAGAAACTTAACGGTTTTCTGCTTTTTAGTAGGTCCCTTCACTCGGCCTTCAACATAAGTAATGCCCATGATTCTTCTCCATCGTGATTATCCTGTGTAATTCCGCCAACTTTATACGATTGGATTAATCCTGATATTTACATTATATATTTTCAAACTGAAAAATAAAAGCTTAAAAAATTAAGTTGGTAACTGGTTGCCGGTGAATAGCAACTATATAATCATTTAACCAATTATCGTATCGCCTTATGCTTCGAATCTTATTTCGCCGCCGACGATGGTTTTTTCTACTTTGCCTTTGACCGCCCAGCCGTGATAGGGGCAGTTTCGGCTCTTGGAGCGGAATGTGTTCACGTCAATCTCGTACTCGGCGTCCGGGTCAATGATAGTCACGTCCGCCTGTTTACCTTTTCCGAGCGTGCCTTTATCGACGCCGATTATCCTCGCCGGATTTTCCGTCATCAGGCGAATCAGGCCCGGCCAGCCCAGAATGCCCGGTTCAATCAGCGCTTTTATATACAAAGCCAGGGCACACTCCAGGGACGCAATGCCAAATGGAGCAGTCAGGAACTCCAGCTCCCGCTCGCTTTGCAGGTGCGGAGCGTGATCGGTCGCCAGGGCATCGATTAGCCCGTCGGCAATCGCCTGCTTGAGGGCCTCGACATCTTTAGCCGACCGCAAAGGCGGATTGACCTTGTAGTTCGTGTCATATTCGGCGCAGCATTCCTCGGTCAGGAGCAGATGATGCGGCGTTACCTCGCAGGTAATCGGCAGAGAATCCTTTTTAGCAGCCCTTATCAGCTCAACCGAACCGGCCGTCGAGATATGCTGCGCGTGGTAACGGACGCTGGTTTTCTTTATAAGCTGAATATCCCGCCAAAGCATTGCCTCCTCAGCCAATGGGTCAATCCCCGGCAAACCAAGTATTGTCGAGTAGTACCCCGAGTTCATCACACCCTTGCCTGCAATGACATCATCCTGACAATGCTGCGCGATAAAAACATCGAACATTCCGGCGTATTTCAAAGCCCTCAGCATAACGGCCGGGTCCTGCACTCCCCTGCCGTCATCGGTAAAACCAACGGCGCCGGCCTCAGCCATAAACCCCATCTCCGCAAGCTCAACACCCTGCAGGCCTTTGGTAATAGCCCCCATCGTGTAAACGTGGGTTTTTCTGGTCTGCCTCGCTTTTCGATGGATGTATTCAATATCGGTCTCGTTCTCTATCACGGGATTCGTGTTCGGCATACAAACGACCGATGTAAATCCCGCCGCAACCGCCGCTGTTGAGCCGCTCGCAATCGTTTCTTCCTCTTCGTCTCCAGGCTCGCGAAAGTGAACGTGGATATCGATCAGGCCCGGCGTCACCAGCTTGCCCTCGGCATCGATCACCGTCTGCACGGTTTTTTTAACGCTGCCGACCTCTACTATTTTTTCATCGGCGATAAGCACATCGCATTTTTTATCGATGCCGCCGGCCGGATCGATAACCCGTCCATTCTTTATCAAAAGCTCAGAATCCATAAATCGCTGCAAAATAATTGTTTATCAATAATTATTTGCCTTCGGCCGCAGCCTGATTGACCAGGAACAGCACCGCCATTCTCACCGCCAGGCCGTTTGTCACCTGCTCCAGGATCACGCTGTTCCGGCCGTCGGCTACTTCACTTTCCATCTCCAGCCCCCTGTTAATCGGCCCGGGGTGCATCACTAAAATATCAGGTTTTGCCCTCTTCATACGCTCGACAGTCAGCCCGAAGTAATGCGAATATTCCCGTATTGAGGGAAAAGGATTGCCGCCGAGCCGCTCAAACTGAATTCGAAGCATGTTAATCACGTCGACCTTTTCGATAACTTCATCGAGGCTATAACTGACCTTGACCGGCAACCGACCCACTTCTGCCGGCATCAGCGTCGGCGGGCCGACGAATGTCACCTCGGCGCCGAGTTTCGTCATCGCCCACATATCGCTTCGGGCCACACGAGAGTGGGCTATATCGCCGACAATCGCTATCTTCAAACCCTCAAGAGTACCCCTGATTTTTCGAATCGTATAAACATCCAAAAGGCCCTGCGTGGGATGTTCACAGAATCCGTCGCCGGCATTGACTATACAGGCATTCATATTTCTGCTAAGAAATCTGGGCGCCCCGCC
>DQCG01000466.1 GCA_003533825.1 Phycisphaerales bacterium | reverse complement strand
TACCTATAACAACTTTCTTCTCGCTTATTCCGCAGATAACAATTTCCGTGTAGATTAAATAGTGGAAATATGGGAATTTCGAAACGTTTTTATATACTCCGGACGTATAGAATTTGGGGGCAAAAAGAAAGAAATGATTTTGGATCTCATTGTGTTTATTGTTGGATTAGTGTACGGCTACGCGAACCCGGGCAAGGAAGATCGTTTGGCACTGCTCAAGAAAGGGGCGATCTACGGCATTATTCTCGGCGTTGTCTTTGGGCTTATTGGTCTGTTCATCGGTGGAGTATTCCTCTTTGCCGCAGGTGCGATTGGCACATTCATCAGCGTCGTTGTGCTCGTGATTATCTTCATCATAGGCACGTTCATCGGTGACATATTAGAAGTTGCACTGAAGAAATAGTGAGTGTTTGCGTGGAGCGGACTTGAGTTAGAGACACATGGTTGTTCATGGAAGCAGTAGCCAAAACTGCCTGCCAACAAAGAGTTAAAACAAGGTAAACATCAAGTATATTTGATATATAAAATGCCAAGCATCGGGCTCCATCTCGCGGTTACTCTTTTCTTCCTCGCTTCGTGCTTAAAGGACGATGATTTAAAGCCCGCTTTGGTATTGCTTCCTTTTGGGCTACTAAGCGACTTAGATTCTTTTATCGGCGTGCATCGAGCAACGCTACACAACCTGTTTATAATCTTCGTTCCGCTGCTCATTATGATCGCGCTCAAGCGGTTAAAAGTCAGCACGATAAAGGACAGATACTTCATCTTCGCATCGCTGCTCTTGGCAGCCCATATATTCTTAGATGCTTTTTATAACGGTGTGTTTCTCTTTTACCCCTTTATTGAAAAGAGCTATAACCCCCTATTCTGGTTTGGATTGACGGAGACAGGCTTGAGTGCTCTCTTCACTTGGGTAGTGCCCGGAAATGTTGGTGAACTCGTATATGTCATTACGCCATGCCCTTCAGTGCCCGAAATACCGATCATTAGCAGTGGAATCGAACTCGTCATCTTGATATTCGCTCTGCTCACGTTCTTTTTGAAATTCCGAGTGAAACTATCCAAGGGCTTACACGCGTGAGTGAGTCTGGGAAAATACAAAGCAAAACCGAAAAGCATTTATATAGCTTTTACACCACATAAATTCTTGATGAGAAAAAAAATGAAAAGCGAATATAAGAAAGTTGTTTTAATAGGAATAACGGCGATTTTCTTATTCGCATTCGTTCCAATGGCGATTGCTCAAGAAGTTCCTGCGCATGTGGTGATAAGTGAGCTTCAGATTGATGGTGCCGGTGAATGGATGGAACTATACAATCCAACTGACAGTAATATAAATATGAGTAGTTGGTATTGGTGCTATTTTACTCATGGTAGGAATTGGAACTATTCCTTTAGACGCAAAGCATTTTCAGATTGCTCTGATGATCTAATTATAGGACCGCACACGTTTTATTTGATGAGAATTGATGGCATAGTTTCTGGTGCAGATTGGAATACAACGTATCTCGGCGTATCTAATACACTTAGTAATACCGCTGGCTCTGTTGGAATTTTCCCTGGAAATCCAAACGATAAAACCGCGGAAGAGGCGAAGAACGGAAGAATAATGCCGTGGGATGGGATGGCGTTGAGTATGTTAATGAAACTCAAAGCGCTCCTGTTCCAGGTTCAGGCAAAAGCATCGAAAGAAAATCTTTAAGCGCAGGCTATGCCCCTTGTCAAGACACGAATAACAATTCTTTTGACTTCTCAATAAAGGACACGCCCACACCAATGAACTCCTCTTCTCCAGAAATGGATTCTGCACCGGTTGAGCTTTTTAACGAAACTGGAAATTTCACAGGTGGTTTCAAAAAGATTCAAGACGCGGTAAACAATGCTTCCAGTGGTTATTTGATTATCGTGCACGATGGAATTTATACCGAGAATGTAAATGTGAACGTGGATAATTTAACGATTCGCTCTGAGAACGGTGCCGCTTCAACGATTGTGACCGCATCGAATTCAAGTGACCATGTCTTTGAGGTGCAGCAGGATTATGTGAACGTCTCCGGGTTCAATTTGACTGGGGCGACGGATTTATGGAAGGCCGGGATTTATCTCATCGGTAGGCAGCACTGCAACATCTCAAACAACACAGCGAACTCGAACAACTACGGCATCTACCTGTCTTCTTCGAGCAACAACCTCATCTACAATAACTACTTCAGCAACACGAACAACGCTCGGGATGACGGAACCAACACCTGGAACACCACGAAAACTGCGGGAACGAACATCATCGGCGGGTCATGGCTTGGTGGGAACTACTGGAGCGATTACGCTGGAGTTGATAACACTGGAGATGGACTGGGGGACACTTTGCTTCTTTATAACTCCTCAGGAAATATAGCAAATGGAGGCGATTGGCATCCGTTGGTTCCGAACTGCGATGAGTACGATGGCTGTTATGCATACGACGATGGGTGTGAAGAACGCGATTACTTCTGGAATGGCACGGGTTGCGAATATACTTACTCAAATAGGCACACTGACTTTTACGATGATTTTGAGAATTATTGCAATGGAGATGAAGTCTGGGAGCACAGGCTGTTCCACGATTTCTATTGCGATGGTGGATGCACCGAGCACACGAGTTGGGTGGATGAGCAGTTAGTGGGGGACTGCAATGCGTATGACTATTGCACGGATTGGGTTTACTATTGCGATGGCGACACGGTGCGGAGATCAAGGGAGTGCCACGATTTCTATTGCGACGGCGGTTCATGCGGCGAAGATGTCATCCCGGAGGATGAATTTGTAGAGACTTGTCCTGATGATTATTACGAGTATGGGAGTTACTATTGCGAAGGAGACGAAGTATGGAGAGAAAGTTGGTTCCACGATTTCTATTGCGAAGGCGGTTCATGCAACGAAGACGTCATTTGGGACCTGGAATTTGTAGAGGATTGCAATACGTCAGACGGCTGGTATTGCAACGGTAGCATACGCGAATATCGGGATTATTACTGCTCAGACGGTGGTTGCACTTATACCGTTACGTCTTCCGAGGATTGCAATGATTACGATGAGTGGGTGGACACCGGCGTTACGAGATGGATAGACGATCCTGCGAACGAATGCAAGGAGAAAGAGCAGAAGGAGCAGGAATATCACGATTACACGTGTTCAGGAGGAAGCTGTGATTACAGCGTGACAGACACACGGTGGATTGATACAGGGAATACGAGTGACAAGCCAGACGGAACGATCTGCGGTTGCACAGCAAATAACACACTGAAGAGATGTGCTGCTGGTAATTGTTCTGATACAGGTATATGTAACTCAACCTACTGCGATGCCGATGTTGGCTGTGACGGTAAAACGCCGGGAGAGGTGTGCGGCATTGACTCAACGTGTAATTCTACTTGCAAATGTGTTGCGCTTGAATTTGCACCGCCAAACATCACTTCATTCTCGCCGCCATCACCGGTTAACGATACGGTCTGCACGTGGCGGGCGTTTAACGTTACCGTGAATCAAACGGTGAACGTGAGCTGGTATTTGAATGAGTCGTTCCTGCATACGAACGAAAGTGTGACGGATGCGAATTACACATTGCATGCCCAATTCGTGGGCGAGAACAACGTATCGGCAGTTGCTACAAATGCAAATGGCGCGGATATGCAGACCTGGATATGGAATGTTAGCTCGTTGGACAATGATGGAGATGGAGTTTCAAATGCTGAGGAAGATGGTGCACCCAACGGAGGAGATGGGAACGGTGATGAAATACCTGACAAATACCAATCAAATGTAACCTCTCTGCCTACCGCTACGAACCGGGGATACATGACTCTGGTGCTATCGAACTGCACACAACTTCAAAATGTTACGGCACTTACAGAGTCACCCGCTGACCCTGACTACGACTATCCATATGGATTGGTTAGCTTTGAAATCATGTGTGAAAATGGCACGGTGGAGATAATCTACAACGGTACAACCGATTTAGCAGGATATACATACAGGAAATACGGGCCCACGACACCTGGAAATCAGGAAACCACTGGGTGGTATGATTTCTCAACCTATGCGACCATAGCCGGCAACCGGGTACTGCTTTCATTTCAAGATGACAGACTTGGTGATAATATCGGCGGTGACGGAAAGATCGTTGACCCGGGAGGTCCGGGAAATCCTGGAGCGGTTGCACAAGTACCAGCGCTAACGCCAATAGGGTTGCTCGCATTGATTTCGATATTGAGCGTCGTGCTCGCAGTAGCAACGTCGAGGAGAAGAGAAGAGAATAATTAGTGTCAAAAGAATTTAGGAAAGCGAAGTTTTTGATAGACAAGTAGATCATATGATTTTTATCTCTTAAAACTGATATGCTAAACCAGATAAGAAATTTATATAGCCCGGTAGTGTAGCGGTCAATCATCCGAGGCTCTGGACCTCGTGACGACGGTTCGAATCCGTCCTGGGCTATCTAAAGGTAATCATTGTAGAGAAAATGCAGATAAAAACAAGCGAAACGGAAATAAGGCATCTGGTGATAGCATGGCTTGCTATTTCTTTCGCCTTTGCCATTGTATTACGAGGATGGCATAATCTAAGTCTGCTTTCAATATTCGTTATCTCCGCGATCACCGTCGGCTTCGCCTTCATCCTCCATGAACTCGCTCATAAAGTGGTCGCGCAACGATACGGTGCATGGTCGGAGTTCAGGATGGCGCCGCAGATGCTGCTTCTGGCGATACTAACCGCTTTTATGGGCTTTATATTTGCGGCACCCGGGGCGGTTATGATCTTCAATCCGTATCTCACGAGAGAGGAGAGTGGAAAGATAGCGATCGCAGGTCCGATGATGAACGTGACTTTAGCGTTACTTTTCTTCGCACTTTTCAGCCTCGCTCCGTCCGGCATAGTTGGATTGATCGGCAAGTTTGGGATGCTGATAAATGCATGGCTCGCAGCGTTCAATATGATCCCGATTAGCGTATTGGATGGAAGGAAGGTGTTAGCGTGGGATAAGCGCGTATATGGTATTGCATTAGGAATTACGATTATTGTGTTGGTGGGGAGTATGATACTATAACTCAATTTTTTGTAATAGACATATCCCTATTTGATAAGTATAGTAAGAGGGTAACCAATGGAAAGGAGC
>DQCG01000656.1:8589-9587 GCA_003533825.1 Phycisphaerales bacterium | reverse complement strand
TGCTGGACCTGCCCGAAGATGCCCACGCTGATCCGCATGATTTTTATGTCCACGGCATCGCCCTCGTTGATTTTTTCCATTTCCAGCGAGAGCTCTCTAACATTGCGCACAGTAGCGTTATTTATTTGAAGGATAAGGTCTCCGGCATCAAGGCCCGTTTTCTCGGCAATGCCCCCCCGCTCGACGCCGGTGACAATCAAAATGGGATACGCGCTCTCGAAGCCAAACTTACGAGCGACTTGGTTTGTCAGTTCCGAGACTTCCATCTGAAAGAACTCACTTACGAGCTTGCGGCCGTCCGGCAAAGGTCTTGGCTGCATCGTTAGTTTGACGGTTCGGCTCCTCAAAGGAACGGCGGAGGCTTTTACATAAGTCACTCATATCGGTTCGCCGATTTCCTTATCCATCATCTTGACATAAAAATCTATAACGCTCGTGAGCTTGCGGCCGTCAATTTCAAGAATCATATCTCCGGCGGATATGCCCTCCCGGTCGGCCGGGCTTGTTTTACTAACTGAGTCCACGAGCAGTCCGCTGAACTCGCCGATTTTTTTCATCCCTCCCATGACGAGACCCAGACGGACCCGGCGAAGCTTTTCCGGCATGAGCATGTGGCTCAGGTTGTCGATAAGCGTATCCACCGGTATCGCGAATCCTATATTTTCCGCCTCGGCCCGGACCGCGGTATTGATACCGATAAGCTCGCCGTTAATGTTCAGCAGCGGGCCGCCGCTGTTGCCCGGATTAATCGGAGCATCCGTCTGGATAAGACCGCGCAGCCAGAAACCCTCGGCGACCTGGATATCCCTGCCGACGGCGCTGACCACCCCGCTGGTCACGGTGTTGGCATAGCCGTAGGGATTACCGATGGCTATAACGGTTTCGCCGATCATCAGGTCGTTGCTTCGACCGAGGCGGACAAACGGCAGTTTTTTATCAACCGGTATTTTCAGAACCGCAAGGTCCTTGCTCTCGTCGCCGCTGATAATCTTCGCCGC
>DQCG01000656.1:0-8564 GCA_003533825.1 Phycisphaerales bacterium | reverse complement strand
GTGCACGACCATGCCCGAACCAAGCACGGCGATCTGCCTCTGGCGCCTCGGCCCCCAAAAATCGAATATGTCCGGCCATTCATAGCCGGGCCAGGCGGAACTTGATACCAGACGCTCGCCGGCTATGTTCACTACGGCCTTGTGGGTATCCTGATACACTTTCACGACGGGAGTTCTTCTGTCAAAACCGGATTGCTCATCACCCGAAACCGCCGGCGAAAATACCATAACAAATATCAGGGTCGTAGCCGCTATCCTCAAGTCCGTTGCCTTCATGGCTCTAACCTCCAATAAATCAGACCTTTTTGCCGATATCATATCTGAATCGGAGGCTTTTTTCTATTTTTTTCCGTACATATCCCGTCAATAAGGGTGTGATCGGATTTTTTGGCGGGAGATTGTCATTCTTAAACGCTCGCTTTCAAAGCCGGGAATATCCCTATCGTCATTGCGAGGCCACAGCATGTGGACGTGGCAATCTCTATCCGTTGAACGATGGAGATTGCTTCGCTTCGCTCGCAATGACAAAGAAAACGATCTGCTGTTAAATAGAAGCTCTCCGACCTCGGCGTTGTTGCCGGCGAGAAATTTACATTCTTAGCTCAGTGACCTGACAAATGCAAAACGCTATCGATATGAGTGGACGTTGATTCTGCGCAGCTTGTGTTGAGCTACATTATCAACCAGCCACTGTGTTATAGCCGGTTTGTAATCGTAATCTTCGAGGTCGTGCAGATCGTGCGGTTCAAGCGGCCCGGCGCCGCCTAAGATTGTTCCGAATGTGTCACTTTCGACCGCATAAATCCTGCCGTTGGCATGCTGCCAAAATCCTTTTATAGTACTCATGGTACGTCTCCCTGCTAAATAGCTTTTTGTTAAACTGTAATTTTATCTCGTCAATACGCATCTCGAAGATTCCTCAGTCGTCTCCCTATTAAAATATAAGAAATACTTGCCCCAATTCAAAAGACCTTGACAATACAGCACAAAAAATCCATGCCCCAAATGTAAAAAAACAGTGGCCCTGACATTAGATTTTGTCTGTATACCCCGGCCGGAATAGCAAATGCAAAAATCAAAAGTCAAAAATTAAAATTGTGGAATCATCGCTTTGCGATGGTATGTGTTTAGCCTGCTATTAGTATTGATAGTGACGATTTAGCGGCTAATTCTTCCGTCAAAAGTGTTAATTGCCGACAAAGACGGATGATTTCGGCTTCAAAACCTGCGTATCAGCATTGGTTTCAGGCTAAACACGTACTTGCGATGATGACTTCCTAAATTTTGCACTTTGCATTTTTATCTTTGATTTTTATTATAGAGTCCCGCCAAGACATAAACCTTGTTCCATTCGACGATTCCGTCTATAATTTCATCAGTCCAACTTCGATTCGAAAAACACCATCGGAACAACATTGAACCAGAATCCGGGAGAATGTAGTATGAGAAGCAGATTTTTACATCGAGCCGTGCTTGGTATTTTGTTAATTTGTTGGTTTCCTGTCTGTCTCGCTACCGAAATCTCCAATCCAAACGAAAGCAGCAAATACCTCGATGCTGTCCGTGAGTTTGCCGATAATGTGCTCAAGTACGGCAGGGATACCTACGGGCCAAAGCATACACCGCTTTTTGTCGACGGCCTGAACATCCACACCCATGAGCCAGTGAAGTGGATAGCGCCTAATGGCGATAGGTGGATCTTGTCTAACTTGGCTTCTCAGCAAAACTTGTTCCGTACGTTGGATGGCCTTAGTACCATAACCGGTGATTCCAAATACAGACAGGCAGCAATGGAAACGATTGCGTATGCGTTTGAGAACCTGCGCAGTCCGAATAGGCTGTTGATGTGGGGAGGTGCCCAAGCCTATGATGTCAGTAGTGATAAGCCGTGTGGTCGATACATCCACGTATTTAAAAATCACTACCCGTATTATCAATTGATGTGGGAGGTTAATCCGGAGGCAACAAGGCACTTAATAGAGAGCTTGTGGTCTGCTCACATATTAAACTGGGAGAATTTAGATATGAACCGAGGAGTAAGATATCGATCGCTTAGTAGCCCAGTGGAAAACCCATGGGATCATGAGTATCGGGGTAGACCGGGGTCTTTTCAAGGCAAGGGTATAGCAATGGTCACTACGAGCAGTGATCTTTTTTATTCAGGGTCAATGCTTTTTAAACTTTCAGGAAACAAGAAGCCCTTTATCTGGAGTAAGCGGCTTGCGAATCGCTATGCCGAAACAAGGAACTTGCATACCGGCATCAGCACATATGCGTATAATATTGGAAAAGATTATGCAGTTGCATATCAATTCGGTGATGATTTTAATGATTGTGTTGCTGCAAACCTTCCGCTCTTTCCTGGGCACGGAGGAACTGGTTCTTCGGTAAATCGTCAGTGTGGTCTTGGGCTGCATATGGTTACTCCCGGGATATCTTACAATATCGTGCTTGGTCCAAGGATTTGTGCATTACTTTTAGGAACTATGTTGGGAGAAGAGGGAGAGTATTTTAAGCGCTGGGCTTTAGACGAGATGACTGCGTGGGGTAATGTTGCTTATCGCAAGAGCGCTAACTGTTGGGTCCCTATGTTTACTGACGGTACAAGTATAGAAGGGTATACCCTTAAAAAAGGCGGTTACTTTGGGCCTAAAGGAACGGTAATTGAATCTATACCTGCGATCCCTATGGATTTTTGGGGATATGCGCTGGCATATAGAGTGACAGGCGATGAATTTATGCTGGAAATGGCCCGTAATATCGCTCAGGGGCTTGGCTTGGGGGATATTGATTATTCCTTGGATGGTAAGTCTCAGCTCAATACTCAAACAGATTCTTGGCAGCCCTATACGCTTCTAGGTTTTCTTGAGCTCTATAAAAAAAAGCCAGAATGATGCGTTTCTCGGTTTGGCTGAAAGGATTGGTCACAACTTGCTTAATACCAGGTTTCATAAAGGATATTTTGTGCCGAGCGAAAGTCATATTTATACAAAATTCGACAGCTTAGAGCCATTAGTGCTTCTGCAGCTGTACGCACTTACTAATGAGAGTCAATCGTCTTCCTTGCCGCAAGTATGGCCGGGCCGTTCTTTTTTTGTATCTCCCTACAGACTCAAAGATCGTGTAATTGACAATAGTCTTATATATACCCTTGTTGGCGTATCGGAGCCACCTCTGTCATTACAGGAGGCTGCAGCGCAGGGAGATGTTACTAAAATAGAAGAAATGATTAAGAAGGGAGTGGATGTCAACAGTCGTGAGTGCAGCCTTAAGAAGACTGCTTTGCATTGGTCAGCAATGCATAATCATATGGCTGTGGTCGAAATGTTGTTGTCTTATGGTGCAGATGTCGATGCAAGAGATAGTTCTGGTATTTCATCTTTGCATTATGCTATCAGAGATGGTCGTAAGGACATAGTGGAATTATTCCTTGTTAATAGCACAGTGATCAACACGCGGGATGTAAGCGGCGACACACCATTACATTATGCGTCTCGAAATAAAAAGGTCGGAAAAGACCTCGCAGAGTTGTTTATAACTAAAGGCGCAGACGTCAACGCCAAGAATAATGCAGGCCAGACCCCGCTTGATATCGCTTTGAGTGAAAACAATATGGATATCGCTACATTGCTAGTAAATAATGGCGCAAAGGTTTCTTCTTTTCATAACGCTGCCGCGGTGGGACAGTATGAACAGGTGAAGGGGTTCCTTGACCGCGGAGTCGATGTTAATGTAAAGAATGATGCAGGACGGAAACCGCTGGATATGGCTGTGCAAGGAAGGCATAAAGACATCGCTCAATTGTTGGTAAACAAAGGGGCAAAGACTTCATCTATTTGGTTCAATCTCCGCTTAAATGCTTTATTAGCTCAGAAAGATGAAAACAATAAGGATCGGTCTGGAGAAACACCGGTTAAAAAAGAGAAGAAGATGGAGGATGCTCCCAATGATCCTAATTCCGCCCAGTCTCCCGATATGACCGCCGCTCCTAACAAACCGTACGTGGTGCTGGAGCGGAGTGATGTTCGGGCGGTGATAGTCAATAATGAGCCGGTGGATGATGATGTGCTGCCGGGGCATCGCGGCGGTTATAGCGGCGTTGCTTCGCTCACTCACCGGGCACGAGATAAGAACTTGTTCGTTCCGTTTTATGCCGGGCTTAATTTCGAGCATATTCATGATGGAACCAATCAACCAAGAGATATTCTTTTCGAGCCCCGGCAGGCTCCTATGCAGATTCGGCAGATAGATGAACATACGGCCGAATTATACCAGCCGCCGACGCCGAACTGGCAGCTCGAAAGCTGGTTGCGGTATCGACTGCTCGATGACGGCGTTATTAAAATATCGCTGGAATGCATCCCCCGCGCCCACACTTTTAAGAACGATTATATCGGTTTGTTCTTCGCCAGCTATATAGACAAGCCCGAGTCGCTTGACATCCACTTTCTGGGCCGTCCTGCCGATGATGGCAACGGAGAGGCCCGGTGGATTCGCGGTGTAACACCTGCGCATGGAACATTGCCGACCCATTTGGCTGTCGATGACAATCGCAAATTTGTACACGATCCGAACTTCCCGCTGACGCTCGTCTTCAACAAATCGAATTATCGCTACACCGAACCATGGTATTACGGTGTAAGTGGCGGCATGGCCTTTGTGCTGATGTTTCGGCCGGGTGACAACGTCAGACTCAGTCAATCTCCATCCGGAGCCGGACAAGGGAACCCAGCCTGGGATTTCCAGTGGTTCGTGCCGCAATACAAAGTTGGGCAGCGCTATCGCTTCGTAATGCGGGCGATGTACCTGCCGTTCGAATCGCAGGAGCAAATCATCCGGGCAAGCTCTCGGCACCGTACAGCTCTGACACGGCAATAAAAGAACGCCAAACTTGACAACGGCCCTGTCAGTTGTGTTTAATATGCCCACCTGTATTGACCTGGTTTTGCCAGGCAGCAGTGATTTAACATGTTGAAATGAGATAAATTATAAGGTCGGCGATGATTAATGTAACTAAAGGATGGAGGCTTTCTCTGTTTCTCGCAATCTTACTGGCCTGCACGGCAAAGGGTCAGGAGTGGACGCGGTTCCGCGGGCCGAACGGGCAGGGGATAAGCGATGCTAAGACGATTCCCGTCAAATGGACGGAAGAAGATTACAACTGGAAGGTGAAACTTCCCGCCGGAGGACACGGCTCGCCGGTTATCTGGAACGACAAGGTTTTCGTAACCTGTGAAACTCCAGAGCCGGCCGGCGGTATTCTCATGGCCCTTAATGTTTCCGACGGCGGGGTGCTGTGGCATAAGCAATATAAACTCACCCGCTATCGCTTTCACGGCGACAATAGCTACGCCACTTCCACGCCGGTTGTGGACGCCGAGCGGGTTTACGTCCTCTGGCAGACGAGCGATGAGGTGATTCTGGCAGCGCTCGACCACGAAGGCCGCCCGATTTGGCAGCGTGACTTTCCGGGCATCTACTGCCGCTTTGGCCCGGGTACATCGCCCGCCCTTTTTGATGACCTCGTCGTGTTTTCTCATGAGCACTGGACAGGCGGGCCGGAGGGCGGAAAGCACGAGAGTTCCTGGATTGCTCTGGACCGCGAGACGGGCCGGACACGCTGGAGAACCAAACGCAACAATGCCGAGATATCCTATTCGACGCCATGTGTCTATCGGCCCGATGGGCGCGAGCCTCAGTTGATTTTCACAAGCTGGGCGCATGGAATAAGCGGCGTCGATCCTCATACGGGAAAGGTGATATGGGAACTGGATTCGGCTCTGCCGGCCCGTGTTGTCAGCTCCCCGGTCATTGCGGGAGATTTGTTCATCGGCACGTGCGGCAAAGGCGGTGCCGGGATACAATTATCCGCGGTCCGACCGGGCTACGAAGACAACGACGGGCAGGCAACTCTCGCATACAAACGCACCGGAAAAACCGCTCCGTACGTCCCTA
The DNA here is from genome assembly GCA_003533825.1 of Phycisphaerales bacterium. GTDB lineage: Bacteria > Planctomycetota > Phycisphaerae > Sedimentisphaerales > Anaerobacaceae > JAFGPJ01. Next base: position 2,609 of record DQCG01000656.1, on the reverse strand, counting down.
CTTCACTGACGAAAGACGGCTTGCTCTTTACCTTTCACGACAGGGGAGATGTTTCCTGCCTGCGCGTCGAGACCGGCGAGGTGTTATGGTCGGAAAGGCCGGGCGGCAGATTTTACGGCTCGCCGGTCTGGGTCAACGGCCTGCTCTACTGCATCAACAGAAAAGGCAACCTCCTCGTTTTAAAAGCCGCCCCCGTTTACGAGCTGTTGGCCGTCAATCCGTTAGGCGAAAAGAGCCATGCAACACCCGCAGTAGCCGGCGGAAGAATGTATCTGCGAACATATTCTCATCTTATCTCGATCGGCGGCATGATCGAATGAAAGAACAATTCGCATTAGACATTTTTCTTATCGCACATCAGAAATAAAACGGCACAACTGATTGATTTTCCAGCGGTCCTCCATAGGTGACACAGCATTTTGATACTTCAGATACCGCGTTGGCAAATTCGATGCAGCTCTACTTCTTGTCTTTATTTTCGTGAAGCGTTCGATACAAAAGGTGTCCCACGATAATGATCAATATCAACAGTGCCATCAGGACCATGGCGGCGTATGAGCTGTAGGATGCCACCTGTTGGTGGAACTGGCGCAGAAGAAAGGCCCAGCCGATAATAGCCACATAAGTCCCGGCCAGCACAACGGTCATATTCAGCCAGATTCGCAGGCCAAGCAGAAATCCAATCGCCGAGCCGACGACCGGGCCGGTCATCCAGAAAGGAAACCACACGAAAACGAACAGCCCGACGACACCATACTTTTGCACCTTGTCCTTGTGCGTCTCGGCGGATTTTTGGATTCGATCGAATGTGTTCTTCAGCCATTTGATAACCAAAAGATGCTGCCAGCTAAACACAAACAACGGAAAGAAAATCAGCACAAGGATTGTCTCAATGATAATACATATTGGAATCACTACGCTGTGTCCAAGGCCAACAGTGTATCCGAACGCCATTGCGGCGGCCCGGCCGAACATAAGTGCCGTCGCGGTCATTCCTATGAGAAGCTGCGATTCATCGGGAGAAAACAACAGCTTAATCCCGAGCCAGAATGTGTATATAAACGCCAGAGCAACCCCGATCAGTAAAAGACAGCCCTCAGAGCTGGTCAGAAGAGTTGACTTTAGCTGATTTTTCTGCTGTAAATTCGGTTCGCTTTCAGGTTGTGTGGAATTTTCTTCCATGAACCTAATATTCAATTGTCGAGCCGACGATAGTCAACAAATTTATATAATTTTTGTTATTTTCAGTCCCGGAAAGCTCTAAATCGAACCAAAACAGGACATTTGAAACATGCCGGCTAATCCGGCAGAACATCGATTACGCCCTGAAACAGCAGCTAAAAATTATGGTAATTGTAACAAATTTGCAAATATCCCGCTCCAATGCATTTATTTGCACACATAAAGACAGCTCAGGCGGCCGAAAGCGCCCTTTTACGTTTTTGAGCGAAAAACGAACTCTACAATCGCACGGCTCGTAGATATATAAAGCGTTACTTTTAACAGCAATGCCGGCACTTAATAATAGTACTCGCCGATTAATTTTCCACGGAAGGGCCTTATATGGCATTTTTAATGCGCATGACGGAAAATGCTCATTAAGTATAGTGGACAGTAAAATGAAAACAGCATGGCGTATACCATACCCTACTCTTGGCCGGCTCGCCGGCATCCGTACCGCGGTCGAATCGATCCTGGGGTTGTTCAGAGATATAGTCAAGAGCGTCTATCTGGTTTTGATTCAGATATTGACAAGGCTGGCTTACGTCGAGAGAAAATTACCATCTTCAATTAGTATGTGGGCAAGGCTCGATGTTATACCGCGAGCCCCGCACCATGAGCGGCACAGGCTCTCGCTGGGAAGAAACTCGCTCATCGAAGCCTCGTGCGTGATCTGCACCTGGCATGGAGATGTCATTCTTAAAGACCGTGCCAGCATAGGCATCGGCAGTATCGTTATGGGGCCGGTACTGATAGGAGAAAACTCCGCGTGCAGCCAAAACTGCTTTATCAGCGGCCAATCGCATCTTTACGAAGATATCTCGAAGAAATTCCTGAGACAGGGTTTCAAAACTGAAAAAGTGGTCATTGGGAAAAATGTCTGGATCGGCGCAAGCTCCGTAATACTCCCTGGTGTAAAAATCGGAGACAATTCCATTATCGGCGCCGGCTCCACAATCATTGAAGATGTTCCTTCCTATAGCGTGGCGGTGGGAAATCCGGCGAAGATCATCAGAAAATATAATTTCCAAACTAAGCAATGGGAGCGAGTCTGAACCAATCCGCCAGGCAATAACTCGATCCGCGATCCCGCCCCGGCGGGCGATATGCGCGATACCACCGCTGCTTTGCGCCTCGCTGCACGCAATTAGTGAATTCCTGTTGCGGAAACAGCGTTTATCATTCCCACGCAGGTGGGAATCCGTTTTTTTCGCTCTGGCCCCATGCATTGTACCTGTTTAGCCGGAGTTTATCATTCACGACCATCCCCAAAGCCTGCGGCTTTGAGGCTGCCACCCTTTCTCCATTAATTCTATTGGGTGGCAGCCTCATCCCGATTGTCGTTATCGGGATGGGGATGGTTCTTACCACAACAGAAACTAATTTAA
>DQCG01000354.1:5692-6084 GCA_003533825.1 Phycisphaerales bacterium | reverse complement strand
CGGTTCTCAAGCTCAACGGATTTCTTTTCTCCCCAGCGCTGCTGGCTCGGCATAACGATAAGCGAAGGCTCGCCGCTCTTGCTCTTCGCCTTCAAACGAACGTGCCACCTTCCGTTCAACTCTCCGAACCGGTGATAATGCGTGCTGAGATGATAGTGTGCCTTGCCTTGCGAGCCTTTCATATTCAGTGCCGCATGTCCGAACGAACCGGCCGGCACGTCGCCTATCACTATTTCATTTTGTTTGGACGTCCAGAAACCGTCGAGGCTGCGAAACTGCCCGTCTTTAAATCTGAATGCCTCGACAAGAAGCCCACCGTTGGGCAGCCCCGGCGGAACTTCCCTGTCGAACTGGATGTACATAAAATCTTCCAGTTTGCCCTGATGCATTTC
>DQCG01000354.1:0-5542 GCA_003533825.1 Phycisphaerales bacterium | reverse complement strand
GAACGTTTCTTGACCAGCACCGCGCCGGAATAATACGTATCTGAGCCGAGATTGATTCCAAATCGAATGGTGTCTTCAACCAGCACCTTATCGGTGAGCACGATTCTTGTGGCCTGCCCGGCCGGCAATGCGGTACAGATAAAAACATAAATTGCCGCTGCGATTATTGCATGCTTCACAGTAAATGCTCCTATTGACAGTAAACTTTAATGAATCATACAACGCTATTGAAGCTTTTATTGCCGAGCGGGTCTACTAAAAAATATGAGATGCTAAAAGCACAGAGGGATTTCCACTATCATGCCAAAAGACGAACGGCCCGGGCAGAAGGCTCTCCTGTGGCGAGCATACTGTTGATTCCCGGGCCGAATTTTCGTAAATTTGCCCCTTGTTCTTACACTTTCTCTGCAAGTGTATCGAAAGGGCCGAAATTGTCTTAGTCAAGCAGGCCCATCAATACGAGTTGGGCTTTCTGGCGCACTGTTACCTGCTTTTGAAGTTTCTGTTGCTCTGCTGCGAGCTGCTTTTTGACATTCGCTCTGGCCGCACGAAGAGCAGTAAGCTGCTTCTCGATATCTTCCGGCTTTGCCGATTCATTGCCGAGCAGGATTTGTAACTGCTCTGTTGCATTCTCAAGTTCTTTTACTTGCCCGCTCTGGTACACTTGCCGGCCGCCCAAGGGGCCTCGTCGACCGCCTACGAACATTCCGCCCCTACTGCTTGAAACCTGCCTGCTGAGCTGCGATACTTTCATCACACTTGGCCCGATGGTTTTCCATTCCGCATCGCTGGCTCCAACCTGCCGCTGCATCCGCTGCTCCATCATCCTTTGCATTTGTTGAGGATCGAACTGTCTCCCCTGCATCTGCGGACGCTGGGAGCCCTGTGCACCTCCTCTTTGTCCATCTCTCTGGCCGCCTCTTTGTCCTTGCTGTACCGGCTGTGAAAGCGTCTGGCCCACAATCAACACGGCCAAAAGACATGCAACCAGCCCCAAAACTACCCTTCGCCTAAACATATCTGTTCTCCTTTACTAAAAAACATTGATTTAGCTCGTGATAAACAATATCACTGCCCAGCAAGACGCAGAAAGTTCAATTTTTATTGCATAGATTTGTAAATTTCACCAAGATTAACATCGGCGGTGGATTTGACGGGATACGCATTCGGAACCTGCACAAGCCAAGTTTTTTGACAATTTCAGCCGGTTTATGTAAATTGGAGGCATCGTTTGGATTTTCTTCGGCGTTTAATTGGAGAATTACAGATTATATGAGCTTACAGGATTTGTTAAATACGATTATAGACCAGGCAGCCGGCGAGGAGACCCTGTGGGATGGTGCGTATAAGATTCCGTGGGATGATCTGGATTTTAGCCGACGGATGCTGGCTGAGCATCTTTCTCAGGAGCATGATTTAGCCAGCCGTAAGCAGCAGATGATCCGTACACAGGTGCGGTGGATTCATGAACATATATGCAATAACACTCCGGCAAGACTTCTGGATATCGGCTGCGGCCCGGGACTTTATATCGAGCAGCTCGCGGCACTGGATTACGACTGCTGCGGCATCGACTTTTCCCCGGCTTCTATCGAATACGCTAAGAGTCATCTGGGCGACAAGGCTAAGTTGATCCAAGACGATATCCGCTCGGTCGAGTTCGGTAGCACTTATGATCTCGCAATGATGGTCTTTGGTGAGTTCAACGTCTTTTCACCCAATGAATGCAGGAAGATTCTCAAGAAAACCTTCGAAGCATTATCGCCCGGCGGGATATTGCTGCTCGAAGCCCACACGTTCGAAGCCGTCGAGCGTATCGGCAGGGCACCCAATAGCTGGTACAAATCGGGTCCCGGCCTGCTGGGATTATTTTCAGATGATCCGCATATCTGCCTGATGGAAAACCACTGGCTCGACAAGCAGCAGACAGCCCTGCAGCAATTTCACGTCCTCGACGCCGCCGATGGAACTGTCACATCATATCGCAGTACCACAAGAGCGTGGACTATTGACCAATACAGACAATTACTAACAGAAGCGGGCTTTGTCCACGTGAATATCCGCTCTGACTGGCCCGTCCACAGTAAAGATTTACTGCTCTTAGAGGCCGGCAAAAAATAACTTTTCAATTGGGAAGAAAAAGGTGTCAGGTTTACGGTATCTATTAGTAGCCTAATCTGCCCCAGATGGCTTTCTGCATCTTCTGTAAATCAGCCAGGCCCTCATCGGTAGTAGGCCTGAAGTTGTACGGTGGATTCGCCCTCTTGCCGGCTTGTATCGTCTCTGCCGCCCTGTACTTCCAGTAGTCGCTGTGGCCATCAGCGAAAGCGACATTTGTGCCGTTCCCATGTCGGACAAACGGCGGATCCCACCAGCTCGGCGTAGTGTAGTGAATCGCATAGCTGTCCGGGCTGATCCGGCCTTCATCAAGGAAAACGAGTCTGTAAGCCGGAGAGGGAACAGTTATTTCCGACCTCTTCTTGACCATTAACACCGTCCTGCCCACTCTCACTCCCTTGTTACCAACATACGTTCCAGTTGCATCGAAACAACCGTTCATACCATAGCCGGTAGAGTAAGTGCGCATCTCTCCACGAATACCGGTAGGGCACCGGTAGACATTTTCAGCTTTGCAGTACGGAAACAGNNCAGTCGTTGCCGACCCAGTACTGCTCGCCCTTGTGAGGACCCGATGTGGGCACAGGAGCTTCGGGGGTACCGGAAGGGTTCCAATAGGCTTCGCCGTTGACAATCCTGTCGTCGTTCTCATCGGCATACATTATCCAGGCAAGTGTCAGCGTCTTGATATGGTTAAGGCAAACCGCCCGTCTGCCCTGTTCCCTGGCCCGATTCAGCGCGGGCATAAGGATGGCCATCAGTATAGCGATGATGGCGACTACCACCAGAAGCTCTATTAATGTAAAGCCTTTTCGCTCGGTCATAATAGATCTCCTTAACATTTCATTTGAATCTTGTGCTGTCTGTTTCCGGCCTTATCTTATTATATTGTATCATAACCAGTCAGGCTAATGCAAATAAGAAGTGTTACAGCGGGTAGGGTGCGTTGAAACGCACCAATAGGCTTCTGTATTCTGTGTCCTGTATTCTGTGTTAAAAAATTCTACCTTTTTCCCTTGTTTTTCTCCAAAATCCTGTTTATAATAATTTTAGGATTAACGGGATTAATAATTTCGACAGGAGGTATATGCATCATTGATTATAGTTGGTCAAAGGCTAACCAATACAGATAATCGTATAGATTGCAGAATTATCAATTGAATAGCTTATTTCACGCGGATTGGGACACGATTAATGGGTGCCGTTTTTATAGAAAGGAGAAGAAAATGCCAACACTTTCAATTAACACTGTGAAAATGCGAAGGATGTTCCCATCTTTATCGGTTATACTATGCTTATTATTGAATTCATTTCTCATTTCCTACATCGAAGCTAAACCGGCACAAGACATCGCAGAAAATGCCTTTCCTTCAGTCGTAATGCTTGTCATGCAGGATTCACATGGTCAGCCGACAGCATTGGGCAGCGGTTTCTTTGTTAAGGAAAATGTAATAGCAACAAATCTGCACGTCATTGAAGGCGCAGCAAGCGGCTATGCCAAGATTATTGGTAAAAAAGAAAAATACGATATTTCCGGCTTTGTGTCGATTGATAAGCAAAGAGACCTTGTTCTTCTAAAGGTGCAGGATGTTAACGCACCAATTCTTGTTCTTTCAGACAATAATGACGTTTCTATCGGTGACGAAATTTATGCTATCGGCAATCCACAAGGTTTAGAAGGTACACTCTCAAAGGGGATTGTTAGCAGCTTCCGCAAAGTTAATAAAGACATTATTTTACAGATAACAGCTCCAATATCACCTGGAAGTAGCGGCGGACCAATACTCGATACAGAAGGCAAAGTTATTGGAGTTTCGTTTGCTACATTCAACAGTGGGCAGAATCTCAATTTTGCGATACCAGTTTTGTATTTAAGGTCGCTATTGTCTTTTAAAAAACCTATAACACCATTTCCTGCTAGATCGGGCACGGGAGAGAAAGTCCCACATATCAGTGAAATCTTCGGTACAAAAAACACAGATGGTGTAATCGGAACTCAGCTAACTTGGAAGTATCCAGTTTTGAGTTCTCTAAATGAGATTGTTATGTCTATGTCTGGCGAATATTCCTTTTCGCTGCGTAACAAATTGCGATACCCAGTAAAAGGGGTAATTTGCCTGATTGTATTTTTCGACCTTGACGGAGAACCCATTGACACAGATATCATTGAATATAGAGGGACGATACCTCCTAACCTCGCACGGAGGGTGACAAGTTCTGTGGATAAGAGTATTCCAGAATTGACAACTCCTGGAGGTGGTTCGAGACCTGAAACAAAGGTGGAATTGCGTATGCTCGATTTCCAAATTGTAAAATCTGAGGACTTGTTTTGATAGCTCGGTTTGTTGGTTTTTAAGCGATGCCCATTATTACACCTCACATTCCCACAACACAAGAGCTATATGAGGCTCAGCTTTGGGTACATGAAGAATGTTATCGCTTCTACGTCCAGGAAAGGCGCAAGAACTGCAATTTTCTTGAAGTTCTAGACTTGTGGCTTCGCGCCCCCTATTGCGATTCCTGTATTCAATCTGGACCAGACATATCGTATGGTCTTCCCGAGATTTCTGCAAACAACTGGCAGCAGGATACGGCTTGGGAATTGGGAGAAGATTTACTTGAATATGTTGAAGCCCAAAGAGCCGGGAATCCCGAATTTGCTTTACATTGCAAGAGATGCGACAACTCGTTGTATCCTTGGAATGGTGATGATATTTACATCGTAGATTACCCTCTCGAAGAACACTATAGAATCCCAATAGAGACCCATGGCAAAAAGAATCCTTCTAAAAGAATTCGAAAGCAAATACTGGCATTATATAATGGAGAGTGCTTCAAATGTGGAAATAGAAAGGGCCTTCATATCGACCATATTATGCCCCAGACCCACGGAGGAGATGCTGCTTTCCGCAATCTACAACCCTTGTGCGAGAAATGTGGACAAGAGAAAGGGAACAAAAAGCCAACAGAAGTTCCTGTATACCTGACGATGTACTTCCAGAACCCCCCAGCGGATTCATATGAGGGACTTTTTTGGTAAGCCAATTGCTGTTTGACGGAGTACGCACGAAATGAAGGTGACTTATGATCGCCAAACTGATACGCTCACTGTGGTTTTCACTGAAACGCCGGTAGCCGAAAGTGATGAAGATAAGCCTGGTATTATTTTTGACTAAGATGCGTTAGGCAATTTAGTATCTTTGGAGATACTGGATGCATCGCATCGAGGAATGGTTCCGACGCGGATCGAGTACCAAGTTGCTCCGGCATCAGTGTAACGACCTCCTGAGCTTTTTGGTTTCGGCGTTCTTAGAATGTTTGTCAGAAGTGGCACGGGCATTCTGCCCGTGTGTTTCACGGGCGTCTCGCCCGTGGAAGAAGAATTCTAATATAGCCATCACTACATGGGCAAGATGCCCATGCC
>DQCG01000735.1 GCA_003533825.1 Phycisphaerales bacterium | reverse complement strand
ATCTCGTCAGGCCCGACGTTTCCAAAGCAGACGCGGGGTGAATTCTTTTTCTGTACAATCACCAGAGGCTCGAAAGAGCATGGCCCGAGGCAGCCTACCTCGACGACCGAAGCGTTTATATTCTTCGCCTTGATATGGTCTCGCAGCCGCTGCAAAACTTCCGTTGCGCCGGCGGCCCGGCCGCACGTTGCGGCGCCTACAAAAAAAACAGGAACTTCACTGTCCTGAAGCTCCCGCCAGCGAGTACGAGCTTCATTATAAGTCTGTTGCAATAAGGTCATGTATCTTTTCTGCCCTTCTTGTCCGGGTATTGAGAGAGTAATGATGGAATTTTCTTCGCGGTCATTCGGGCATGCACTTTGCCGTCCACGGCGACAACCGGCGCCAGAGCGCAGCAGCCCAGACAGGCCAGCCGTTCAAGATCGAACTTGCCGTCAGCGGTAGTCTGGCCGGCGGTAATTCCCAGGCGATGCTCCAATTCATCGAGTATCTTCCGGCCCCCGCGGACGTGGCAGGCCGTGCCCTGACAGCTCTGGATTCTGTGCCGGCCGGGAGGAGTGAAACGAAACTGCGTATAAAACGTCGCCACGCCATATATTTCGTTGGCCGATATCTCCATCAGCCCTGCCAGCCGCTCTATCGCTTCCTCGGAAAGATAGCCGAAATCCTCCTGTATATCCTGCAGGACTGGTATCAGGCTCCCGCGATTCGCAGGGTACCTCGCCAGGATATCCGCAATTTTGGATAAACTGTCTTCTGTCGGTCGATTCATTTTATCTATAAACCCAAAAAACCGTCACCGGAAACTGCCATCCCCCCTTTTTGCGGGCAATGACAAGCATTAATTATACTTTAACAAGGAGACCAAACTCTTCTAAAGCTAAGGATTATCGCATAATGCGGCATTCATGTCAAGAGCAGTTGTCAACTACAATACTGCAAAAATGGGGGTTGGGTTCGCAGGTTATGAGAAGTGATATCTTAAGTGTCTGATATTATCTAAGGCTTGATTTCTGGGGGAGGCATCATATAGAAAAATACCGAAGTTTTGCATATCGCAGCTCCCGGATAGAGCCGCTCCATACTCAAGGTCCGTCGAACCGGAGCAAGGACCTGATTCCGAGCCAACGACTTGTGCATAATTTTTCTACTTCACAGGATCCGCTTCAAGTATAGACATGACGTCAGCAAGCTTTATATCGGAAGCCAACATGGGAGGGCTCTCATCCCAGCTCGTGACAGCAAACTGGACAACATCTTTGTCGGGGTCATTCTTCTTTTTAAGTGCCTCATCATAGAAAAAATTGCCGCCGTTCTTAAAGTCAAAGGATCCGGCAACGATTGCCCCATACGCATTTCCATTGGCATAAAGATCGACGTTCGCATTCGGGGCGTAGATAACTCCTGTAAAGGTACTCTTGGCTTTGATGTCGAAGTCCTGAGTCCCTTCACCGGTTGCGTATAATTGGAATGCCGTGGACTTTTCAGGAGGAGCTTCCGAATTGATTCCGCTGCCCAGGGCACAGGTAATATTCCCATCCGTATAAATAGTTAAAGACGAGCCATCTTTTACAACGATCTCACATGAGTTACCAAGCTGGATATCTCCGGTAACGTGCAGCACGACATCTTCGCCATCTACTTCAATTACCCCGGGTACGCCCGTCGATTCCAATTTAATCCCCGTATATGTACCATTGTCCGCCGGGCCGATTGTTACGGTCTCGCCCTTGGCACTGATGTCTGTGCCCTTATCGAACAGCGCCGGAAGGATTACCTCGGGCGTGTCTATAGGTGCCGAAATGTACTTACCCCCCGTTATCTTCGCACCCAGGTCTTTTATAACCATATCCATGTCACCACCTGCCGCTGAGACATCGCCGTTTATAACTACACCGTTATTCAGGACCACGCTGTCGTTAGCAGTGCTCATGCTGCCAATCGAGACTTCTACATCTTTGTCGCTTAAGTCATCAGAGTTGTATCCATCTACAACTGTACCGGATTTCAGCCACAGATTTCCTTTAGTCAGAATTGCATGGTCAAATACCCCCTTAAACCCTATAGTCGCGCGGACGGCTCTCTGGGCCCGGCCGGCCTGTCCGAGAGATGTGATCACATAACCGCTGAAGAGATTCCCTGTGACGTTGTAACTGCAGACTTGGTCACTATAGGGCAATTTCACGTTTATCACCTCCGGCAGCGTACCTTCGGCATAGGGTTTAACCTGCAATTTTTTGTTCATCTCAAACAGGGCAATTTCCACCCCGGAATCAGCAGCGCATCGGGCTGCAACGTCGGAGGCGGTTCGTATAGAGAAGATACGTCCGTTATAGCCAAGACTCAGCAATCCTACACCCACCGCAAGCAATATCATTACTGCAACCAGCGCCAGCGGCATTGCAGAGCCTCGCTCTTTTGAATGCAGAAAATCGTTCATATTCATTTTATCCTCATCTCAGGCAGTACAATGTTTCTATTGATTATGTGTAACTGCAGAAGACACTATAGTATTGGCCTGTGTTTTATTATCGAGTGTGAGTGTCATCTGTACGGAGCGGCCGACCTGTTTGAACGTGCAATCAGACACATTCTTACAGACGGTCTCGACATCCAATGTCGCTCTTGGGTCCAGTTGTCCATACTCGATATTTAGCGCGCCGTCAGACTCATAGAAACGGGCATAGCGGTCAACAACCGTCGAAGAATCGTCTGCGTAGTAATAAACCTCGACCCAATCACCGGCTCCATCAAGTATGTACTTCTGGCTGCTTGCATTGCGCATTACGGCGTCGAACTTTTTCCTTGCGACATAGCCGTCGGTAATCACGTCGGAGTTCATCTTATCGTACATAACGTTCCAGCCGGATTGAGCGTTCACAATTACTGCCCCTATTGCAAAGCCGACAACAACTAAAACAAGTTCGGCTATAATCAACTCTACAATTGTAAAACCGCTTGAAGCTATCTGTCTTTTTCTGTTCATTATTATCCTCGTTGTTCTTCAAAAAGCCTGGGTGTAGGCCGTTAACCTGAATGACTTATCCACATTCTCTACACCGTCTTCCCCCGCGCCCCGCTGCGCCCAGGCAACAACGACATTCAAGGCCCTCAGACCCAATTCAATATCTTCCCAGGATAAAATCGCATGGTAGTTAACTCCATGGACATCATTCAGGGTAATGATGTAACTTCCCAACAGAGTAAAATCAGAAGGCTTAGCTGAAATGGATTGAATATTCTCGTTTACTGTCAGGTCAGAAGTAGAAAGTACTGTCGGATCAAAAGCCAGGTCGCCATTGATGCCCCGCCAACTCTCAGAAAGCATTAATGCGATTCTGGCTGCTGTTGTCTGTGAATTGAATCTTCGCCCATCTAAAGCGGAATTATATCTAAAAATGGAAGTTCCGATAACGGCGATCAACAGGATCACAACCGCAACCATCGTATCCACCAGGGAAAACCCGCGGTGATATCTAACTTTGCCTGTTTGTGGAACCATTGTTATCCTCACTTATTGCAAATTTCGTCCTCCTTGATGCTGAAAAAAGTCTGGGCTGAAACGAACTTAATCCCTTTTTACCGCCTCAGTCTATATTTCAAATATCATTTTGCTTTATTGTTATAAGACGGTGCATTTACACGCTCCATCAAAGTCGGCTGTTTAAGTTCTGAAATCAGCAAAACTTTGTTTTGAGCATTATATGCAGCCGCACCAACTACCGATTTAATCGACATAAACTGCCAAGAGGTTTATTTAAAAATCGGCGCCGTCTTCGGAAGGGCTTAATTCCTGCTTTTCCTGCTCCTGGGGCAAAATCGCAGGTTCGCTTTCTGGCGGCAATTCAGTGATAGGTATGGCCGTCTGTTGTTGGGGGTGGGTTTCAAATAAAACCGGTGTTTTACTTTCTTGAGGTATTTCGGCGATTGGAATGGGTGGGCTTTCCTGCTGTTCGGCTTGTGCAGAGGTGTCGCCGCCGGCCTCGGCGCTAAGAATCGCCTTTTGCACAGCCTGCTCGGCGGGCTCATCCGTTAAAGGACGTAAATATATAGAAGAACCTGTCGACTGCTCGGCCCAAATCAATTTCTCCCGAATCAATTCCAAAAGGGCCAGGAACAATCCAACCATCACGATACGATTGGTGCCGGACTCGAAGATACGCTCGAAAACCATCGGGCCTTCAGCCTGCAAACGATGCAAAATCTCTATCTGATATAAATCAATGGGCGTATCATCCGTAATACTGCTGATATCAGCAACGTTACCGGTAGCCCTGCATATCGAATCGAAGGCTTCAAGCAGGTCCCAGATGCTCACCTGCTCAATGTCAATCTCGGGCTCGGCGTCCGGCTTGAGCTGTTCGACAATAGTACCGGGCCGCGGATAACGCTCTTTCTGCTCATCAGCGGCGGCGTTCAGCAGATTGGCGGCATCTTTGAATTTCTTGTATTCGAGGAGCTGGCGGATAAGCTCTCTGCGGGGGTCCGATAAATCGTCGCCTTGAAGTTGATCGGGCTCAGCTTTTGGCAGGAGCATTGCCGATTTTATCTGCATCAACGTCGCGGCCATTACTAAAAAGTCGCCCGCCAGGTCAATGTCAAGGCTTTTGAGCAATTCGATATAGCGGATGTACTGGTCGGTTATCCTGGCGATGTGAATATCGTAAATATCCACCTCTTCCTTGCGGACAAGATACAAAAGTAAGTCCAGAGGTCCTGCAAATATGTCAAGATTGACGCGATAATCAGCCAATTTAT
>DQCG01000478.1:2834-7512 GCA_003533825.1 Phycisphaerales bacterium | reverse complement strand
GAATTCCATACCTGTATCGACCCTTAACCGTATTGACAGAGATGCCGAGGGATTTAGCTATTACCCGAAATCGCATCTGACCGTGTATATGCAATGCAATCACTTCTCTCTGCTCATGTGGTAACTCGGCCAGCGCCGAACTTAACAGCCGCAATTCTTCGTTGCAGACAACGAGCTGGTCGGGCTCGTCCACATCCATGTCTGCCGAGCATGCTCGCTCCGAATTGAGAGCCTTTGTCCGGCTGTGTCCTGCCCGCATCAGATCACGGACCCGATTGGCAACACACCTTGCCAGGTAAGCTTTCAGACTGCCGGTGAGCTTAAAGCCCGCAATATTCTGAGCAAAAGCAACGAAAACATCATGTACAGCATCTTCTGCAAGATTCACATCGTGCGAAAGGGCAACCGCCAAAATCAGCAGGCTATCTCTGTACTTTTCATAGATCCGGCGCAGGGCATCTCTGCTCCCTTCTCTGCACCTGGTCACAAGCAACCTGTCTATCATCAAGAAAACCTCACCGATGAGCAATGAACATCCACTACCTAATATAACGATTCACACGGCTGTTTGGGTATAAAGAAAATCGGATTATTCACAATCTTAGCTTTTTCTTGGCTGAAAAGCGCAAAAAAAAGCCGAGCCCAGCCAATAAGGCCAGGAAAGAAATATCAGACTCAAATTGAAGCTCTTCGTCGCCAACAAAACAGACCTCGATCCCGATGTGAAGATAATAGAAGATCTGAGAAAGAAGCTGCAACAAGAGATTCACCCAATCTCAGAAGCGACCGGTTCAGGGATAAAACAACTAACCGAGTACGTGCGGCAAAAGGTTAGAAAGCTTAAATAACGCTATCATTCCAACAAACTGCTTTCGTCAAAAATACCTTGCTCAAAAGTGGGTCTTGTATCCAAAAGAATTCGTTTCTCTCTGACCCGTCTTGTTTTTTCGCCACTGCGACTTAAACGAATATACTCTGTGCGAATAATTTTCGGATACCATCTGCAATCAGATGTTTGTGCTACTGCTGTGACTACTGAACGTGAAAACGGAAATCCACCTTTCTGGCCGACATCTCTGCGGCTTGAATGCTCCACCAGTATGTAATCTCTGGCAGGATCAAACCAGTAATCATCAGTTCCCTCTCGGGGTTGATTATCTTGACCAGAATCCTTGTTCTTGTCCTTCGCTACGGTCCGAACTCTAAGTCCGATGAGTTGCGAATGATTGGGATCAACCGGCATAGATTCGATCACCTTTTCCTCGTTTGCATTTCCCATCGTCAACATAAATGGATTTGTCCACACGATTGCTGGCAAAACCTCCGTGGAAAGCCGGGAAGCGTCACCCCGCCATTCGCTTTTGTGGACTTTGCCGCGTATTTGGGTGCAAGATATGCTGTACTTGCCGTCAAAGAGCACCTGCCCGATAAGAGCTTTTTTGTCTTCCAATTCCAAAATCTTTGCTATTGTCGGATTTGCCCAAATATCTTTGATGCCCTCATACAAGCTTTTCCTCTTATCATCTTTATGGAGGCTTGTGTCAACAGCCATGTATCTGTCCAGTCGCCAAAGTTGGCCCAAACGACGCATTACTAATACCATGTTAGGATGACTGGGATCGGTCGGATCTTCTCGTGAAGCTGAGGATTCCAGCACCACCGCTATATAGTCACCAAAACTCTGGTCGAATCGGTCCTGGATATTCTTGGTCAAGTCTTTTAAGCTACCCTCTGGCCGAGTGTCAAAAATATCTGCATCTTTCGGAACACCAACAGCGTAAATGTCACTAGGCCCCTTTTCCGGGTAGTAAAATCTCATCCTTCCGCTAATCCGATCGGGAGTGTTGTCCAATGCCTTGTACTCAGCACTTATGGGCAGATTTCGCTCAATGTCACGAATCATGATAACATCTTGCACATCCGAAACAGCATGGATAATTTCTACTTGTATACCATCCAAAACGGATTTTTCCCGGGTGATTCTTGCTCCGCTTGTTTCCAGCGTATCTATCATAAATCCAATCATTTCGAAAGCTGTCTTTGGCCCCATATGGCTAAATGTGTCAGGCACCGTCGAAACGGTTATCCTGTTGCTGTCCCGACTGTAGACATGCCGTACTTCTTGACTGAAGTTCACGTACATGACCGTTCCATCAAGCCCCTTGAGAATCATTATAGATGGGTTGAAAGATACCCAAGATTCTATAGGTGCATTGGACTGGTCAACTTCCATTACCGCGTGAACCCAAGGTATCTTCTGCATTTCTTCAAGCATGGAAGCAAAAACTTGGCTCGCTCCATCAAATGATCCGCCGAACTGACTTATACTGATAAGCACAACAATAATTATCACCGCCGCCACAGCTAATTTTGTTATTTTTCTTGTCATATCAGTATCTCCCACAAATGCTCTTATATGAACGATTCCACTCGTCTGCTTACGAACTTTAGAGCGACTGGGCAGCGAAGCCATCAGCATTTGCCGAAGATGGTCATGGTCCTGGTTAAATGCTTTGTATGCTTCATTCAAATCTTTATCCAGTGGCGTTTTCATCGGATGGCCTCCAGTTCTTTATGCATTAACTGTTTGAGACTTTTCCTTGCCCTTTCGAGGACTCGGTAGTATCCCGACCTTGACAAGCCCATTATCTTGCGAGCATTGTCGGCCGAGTTGCCCTGCAGATAAAACGTATGCAAGGCTAAACGTTCTTTTCCCGGAAGCGTTGTAATCATTTTTCGAAGCAGCTCTATTCGATTATCTTCCGGCGGATCCGGTATAGCAGTTTGTGCCTCACTAAGCTCAACATGCTTGTCTCGCAGGTGCAAATTCCGGCGTAGCCATTCTTGACAGCGTCGCCTGGCGATTCCGACGAGCCATTTGCCAAAACGATCCGGATCGCGCAATGTTTCCAGCTTGTCATACGCTCGCATAAAAACATCCTGTGCGAGATCCTGGGCATCCGCCAGATTGCCTGTCGTATCGTAACAGACTGCACGAATCAGCGGTGCGTAGCGGTCATACAATTTCTCATAGGCTGCTTTGTCGCCGGCAAGCACAGCCCGAACAAGCATTTTATCACTCGGAGTTGTCAACTCAGGGCCCTCAAGTTTTGTCATACTCTACAAACATAGTGACCGAACAGGGCAATTTGTCTACCAGAATCTGAGAAATTTTCGTACCCCACCCATTACCTGCATGAATTGAAATCAGACGAAGACATGAGACGACCTTCGCATTCTGTCATCATTAGTGCTTGATGCAAAGTTTCGAAGGTATTCGTTGGGCTGAGTGTTCAATCTATGGAAGGTTTTCGAGGTCGGCCAGGTCCTGGTATCTACCGGAGGCCTTCTTGTTTATTTTCAGGTGCTTCAAACTGATAAGATTGACTTTCACACCTTCCAGTTCATCCCTAATCCGTTCAGCGTAACATTCAGCAAAATTGACTCCGGAGACTGTCGTAACGAGTTCTATTTGGATGGGCGGTACGCCGAGACGAACAATCTGCCATTCTTTCAGGAATAGTTCCGTGGATAAATCGGGAGGGTCGAAACTAAACTCCTTCAGCACAGCGACTATCCTCTCCGCGTTTGCTCGATGGACACCAATCCAGATATCCATATCGACGGTAGCTCGCGGATAGCCGTGATAACCGACCGCATATCCGCCGATCAGCAGGTACTCAACCTGATGAGCGTTGAGTAGCTTCAAAAACTCTTTGAAGTCTGGTGGTAGATGGATCGTAGCCATAAATAATTCGCCGCATCAATTCAACTGCTTCCAAGCGTTCGTAAGGTGTTTTGGAAAGCCAGTATGATTTTTCATCTGACTGGTCAAAAAGCGATGATACCTTAAAGGCAGTTCTTTGTATCTTTGGAAAACTGAGACTGTCCATATAACAATCATACCAGAAAATGATAGCTGTGTAAACAAAACTTCCTCTCGTATTTGTATTATCTTGCCATACCCATTAAAAATCCAAATCCTTTTTTCCAGATTGACAATAGCAAAAAAATAGGGTAGAAAACACATAAGAAATAATCAATGAACTATTATCGGCGAGTTAATAACCATGAATATAATAGCAGTAGATATAGGAAATACGAATATTGATATCGGGCTATTCCTTGACGACAAAGAGGAATATATTAAATCCATCCCGGGCGGCTCTCGGGCAAAACTCACGAATTGCCTGAAATCGGCCTGGCATAAAATACCGATTGTCGAAAGCTCGAAAGAAAATAAACGCAACGGCATAATTGTCGTCAGCAGCGTCAAACCCGCCTGGACAGAGGTCATCAAGGAAATAGCCCAGGCCAATTTCGACGAAGAGATTCATATTATCGGCGAAGACATTCCCCTGCCGATGCAGTTATGGATTGATGAGCCGGACAAGGTCGGCACGGACCGGGTAGTCTCAGCCGCAGCGGCATACGATGTCGCCGAAGATGCGGTAGTCGTCGCCGATTTCGGTACCGCTGTAACTATTGACATGGTTGACCAGAACGGTATCTTCCTCGGCGGCGTGATTTGTCCCGGCTTCGAGATCAGCGCAAAAGCATTAAGAGACTATACCGCCCAATTGCCCAATATCAAAATCACAAAGCCCAAAGCTCCGTACGGCAAGAATACGGTCGATGCCATCAATTGCGGACTGTATTATTCCATCGTGGGAGCATT
>DQCG01000478.1:1738-2829 GCA_003533825.1 Phycisphaerales bacterium | reverse complement strand
ATCACCGGCTCGGCGGCCAAAGTCATCGCCGACGACTGTGAGTTCATAGACAATTACGTACCCAACCTCGTCGTCAAGGGAATCGTCCTGACCTATAAAAAATACCTCGCAGAAAAAGCGATGTAGGGGCAGTCTCGTGTGTCTGCTCCATAATCAATTAGCAATGCGTAAAACAATATACTACACCCGATGTACGAAACACGATATATGAGTATTTTCGCTGCAGTAATGACAGGCAAGGGCACCGGTGCCATATCGACCATTCAAATCTTCGGCGATTCGGCCGGGGCTGTCATAAAGAAGGTATTCAAACCTGCAGGAACCAAACCATTGAAATTCGAGGCCGGCGAAATCCTGCTGGGCACAATCTATGACGGCGCCGAGGTTATCGACCAAGTGACCATCGGCTGTGAAGGCACGGACACTTTCGCAATAAACTGTCACGGCAATCCGCTTATCGTCGAGATGATAATGCAACTGCTCCGGCGTCATGGTGCCGCCCTGCTGAGCGCAGAGCAAATGCTGAAAAAGCTTCTAATGGCACAAAAATCCGCCGGTTCAATCGCAGTCGAAGCAAAACTGACGCAGGCAAAGGCAAAGACCCTTCAGGGCACAAAAATCATTGCAAAGCAGAACGATGCCGGCCTGACGAAAAAAGCCAGGGGTTGGCTCGAAAGAATAGACGAAATTTCCCTCGACACAATCAAAGCCGAAGCGATTGAGATACTGCAAAAATCCCGGATAGCAAACCTGATAATTTACGGCTGTACCGCGGTTCTGACAGGCCCGCCGAACAGCGGCAAAAGCACGCTTCTCAACTGCATGGCCGGCCGGCAAAAAGCCATCGTCACCGACATCAAAGGTACAACCAGAGACTGGGTAGAAGCAACGTGCCGGATCGATCCCCTCTCCTTAACGCTGATCGATACGGCCGGTCTGGATGAGGAATCAGCCCGCCCTGAGAGTACTGTTGAAAACGCAGCCCAGAAAAAAACCGCCGAAATCCTCGAACAGGCTGATATTGTTCTGCTCGTTTTGGATGCCAGCCGGCCGATAGAAGAGCTCGACGACCAAATCACTAATAGACTAAA
>DQCG01000478.1:0-1693 GCA_003533825.1 Phycisphaerales bacterium | reverse complement strand
GACCTTGTCAAACTCAGTACAAATAAGTGCAAAAGAAGGCACCGGAATCGAAAGCCTCAGCGAAAAAATCCGGCGAACCTCCGGTGTCGCTGAATTTGATGCGCAACAATCCGTCTGCTTCACGAGTCGGCAGGAAAACCTGTTAAAACAATTAAAGAATACCAAATCCAAACAGCAGGCAACTTCAATTATAACAGAGTTGTTAAACGGCCAGCTTCGTGTATAATCTGAAGTTATGGCCCCGAAAAATGAAAAACTGACGCCTGCTATGAAGCAGTTTCACAGGTTCAAACAGATGCACCCGGACTGCATCCTGTTTTTTCGCATGGGCGATTTTTATGAGACCTTTTACGAGGACGCTAAAACCTGCTCGAAAGTCCTCGGCCTGACGCTGACCAGCCGGAGCAAAGGCAGCAATCCTATCCCCCTGGCCGGCGTGCCCTACCACGCTGTTGACGGGTATCTGAAAAAAATGCTCCAGGCCGGCTACAGGGTTGCGGTCTGCGAGCAGGTCGAAGATCCGAAGACCGCAAAGGGCGTTGTAAAACGGGATGTCGTGCGAATCGTCACACCTGGGACACTCACGGATGATATCCTGCTAAACGCCAAAGAGGACAACTTCCTATGCGCCGTAAGCCTGGGGACAAAAAAACATGCTGCTATAAGCTGGGTCGATATATCAACCGGCCATTTTTTTGTCCAGGAGCTTCCGGAAGAAAAACTGCTCGATGAGCTGTTGCGGCTTTCGCCGGCAGAGTGCCTGCTCGCAGACCGGCGGGGAGAGCTGTTCGAAGCCGAAACAAAAAAGCTCACCAGAGAGGTCACGCAACTAACCAGCTCTATTATCACCGAACGTCCCGGCTGGTATTTCGATCCCTACCAGGCACGGCAGCGTCTGCTCAAGCATTTCGGTACGGCCACGCTCGAAGGCTTCGGCATTGGTGACGATGACGACGGTCTTATACCCCCCGCCGGAGCCATCATCGAATATCTTAACGAAACACAAAAAACCACACTCGGCCACATCCGGAACATCAAAACAATCAGTCGCCGGAACTTCCTGCAAATCGACCCAACAAGCCTGCGGAGCCTGGAGATCCTTCGAACCATTCGCACTGAAAGTAAGAGAGGCTCGCTGCTGGACTGCCTCGATCAAACTATTACCGGCATGGGTGCCCGCATGTTCAGGAACTGGCTGTGCATGCCGCTCTGCGACCTGGCCGCAATCGAGCAGCGACAGGATGCTATCGAAGAAATCAAAGATGCCGATGCAAAACTGGCCGACATCCGCAGGCTTCTGTCGAACATCTCCGACACCGAGCGCATCGCCGCCCGCATCAGCACATTCCGCGCATCCCCGAGGGACCTGGTCGCTTTGGCGGCGACGCTCCGACAAATCCCGCTGCTGCGGGAGATTCTGCAGCAATTCCAAGGGGATCTGCTTAAACAGTTAGGCAGCAAGTGCGACAGCATGGACGAATTGGCCGACCTGCTCGAAGCGGCCATCGAGCCGGAACCGCCCTCGCATCTTCGCGACGGCGGCGTCATCAGGGCGGGCTTTTCCGAAGAGCTCGATCGGCTGCGCTTGATCTCAAGGGACGGCCAGAGCTGGCTGCGAAACTACCAGAAGCAGCAAGCCGAGCGAACCGGCATCGCAAATCTGAAGATAGGCTTTAACAAGGTCTTCGGCTAC
>DQCG01000203.1:2981-3745 GCA_003533825.1 Phycisphaerales bacterium | reverse complement strand
ATCAGAACGTCGTTGTCGCCGACTTCGGGGACAGGGACATCTTCCATCCACAGTCCTGGTTCGGGCTTCTTTTTCGTTAAAGCTTTCATCGATTCATTTCCTCAATTTCGCAAAATGAAAGACTACGGCACTCGTGAACTGCGCACAGACGGAACAGTTCACCACTTTATTTTCTGAAGCTCGCTTGTTTTCCGGTGGTCCGTCATATCGGGAACCAGTGCCGTTACTGTAATGAAGCCTTCCGCCAAAGATGTCATATCGGTCGGGCTCTCGTCGAGCAGGTGGGAGCCGCCGGCCAGTTGAAAGACGGTCTGTCCCTGCTCGTTTGTCTGCCGGATGTAATACTCGTCGAATCCTTTGCTGGAGTGCGGCACAACTCTCACGCCTTTCGGCGGGCCTTTCGAGAGTTCAGGAATATTGATATTGAGCACGTGGCCTTTTTTGACCGGCATAAGCTTTTTGAGGACTTCGACACAGTGCCTGGCGGCCTGCTCGTAATCCATATTCTCTTCCCTGGAGAGACTCATCGCGACGGCCGGGATTTTCAGAAATGCACCTTCCATTGCCGCGGCGACCGTACCGGAGTAGTAAACGTTGATTCCCGCGTTGGCCCCGTTGTTTATGCCGGCAACAACCAGGTCTATCGGCTCGGCGTGGAGCTGCATTACCGCCAGCTTGACGCAATCGGCGGGGGAGCCCTGGACGCTGAAACCCGTAAACAGGCCGTTGATGTCAACCTTGTTGCAAACCAGCGGCTCGGCGAA
>DQCG01000203.1:0-2944 GCA_003533825.1 Phycisphaerales bacterium | reverse complement strand
TGTAAATAGCCGCCAGGCCCGGTGCGAAAATGCCATCGTCATTTGTCAATAGTATGTTCATATAGATTACTTTACACTTTTTTGAAACCGGCGGCGGCAGCGCAGCCTGAATACTAACAACCGGACATTGTAAACGGCTTGCGGGATTCTGTCAATTGACAGTTCTGCTCTGCGGTGTATAATGTTCAGCTATGGAAAGATATAAACCGGATAAAAAATGTATTGTGATGACCAGAGACGAGGTTCGTGGCGTTGACTCCTGGGCGATAAATACCCTCGGCATATCGGGTGTGGTCCTTATGGAAAACGCCGGGCGCAGTTGCGCCGAGCTTATAGCGGACAAGCTCAAAGGTATTACCAATCCGAAAGTCTGTATATTCTGCGGGATCGGCAACAACGGCGGGGACGGCTATGTGATTGCCCGGCACCTGGTCAATCGCGGCATTGGAGTAACTGTGGTTGTGTGCGGCGACCAAAACAAAATTAAAGGCGACGCTAAAATCAATCTGGATATTTTAGAGCGGATGGGCGAGACCATTGAACATCTGAATCCGGCCGATCCCGATATCGCCGAACAGGTGGGGCGTTTGAGCGCCGGAGCCGACGTCATTGTCGACAGCATTTTCGGTACGGGGCTTAGAGGACAATTGAGCGACGAGTACAGACGATTGATAGAGAGCATCAACGCCTGCAATAGCCCCGTTCTGGCAGTGGATATTCCTTCCGGGCTGGATTGCGACTCGGGTGAACTGCTCGGTGCGGCGATTGAGGCAGCCTGGACGGTGACTTTCGTCGCAGTCAAGAAAGGCTTTACATTCGCAACAGCAGCTCAATACACGGGCAAAATTTTTGTTGCCTCGATCGGAATCGCCGTCCGCTAAAATGCGCCGGCCTGGCCGATATGTCCTTTATAGCCTATAAAATACAGGAACCTGTCGTACGTAAATACGGGAATCCACAGCGTCTGTGCCTGGTCACGAAGCCCGTTGTAGCGGTTGAGCCGCTGCAGCGAGGCGTTATATACCTCCATTACCCTTGGGTCTATATCCAGTTCGTCAAGGGTGGGTTTCTGGAGAACCTGCGGCTGCTTGCCGAGTACGAGGAAGTCCGTGTCGATAGCGATAGAATCGGCTACCGTGCCGCCCCATTTCTCGATAAGTGTTTTTATCTTCTCGCCACCGTTGTAATCGATCATCCCGTCGTTATCGAGGTCGAAATCGCCGGCGATCACAAATACATTTGTTCTGTCACTTTCCCAAATTAGATTTGCTACAATATCACCCTGTAAGATCGGTTTTCTCAGCTCCGATTTGGTAATTCGGGCCGCCGAATAGGTTTTTGCCACATCGAATACTTCTATCTCGGCCTTTCCCTTGCCGTCTTCGGGGACGGATGTGCCCCGGTCGTAAACTGTAAATCTCAATCCCTGATAGACATGATCGTCGATGCCGATATTCAGATGAACCACCTTGGCCTGGTCATCGATCAATATAATTTGCCCATCGGGATCGTAAGCGAGCACTTCGCGGTCGGGACCGGGCTCAATCTTGCTGAGCTTTTCCTTTTCGCTTTTCAGGTCATTTTGGGCGAGCTTCAATTCCTCCTGTGTCTTGAGCAGTTGGTCATTTAATGCTTTCAGGTCATCTCTGGCTTGCTGTAACTGATCTCTGAGAGTCTTAACCTGCTCACCCGTTGTTTGTTCCAAAAGCGCTGAAAGCTCAGTATACTTTTGCTCAATGTCATCAACCTGCTGCTGCAATTTATCTTTCTCGGCCAGCAACGTTTGTTCTTTTTCGAAATTGGCCTTGTCCGCGTTTTGAAATCTTGTTTCGGTATCCTCAAGCTGCTTCTGGACATCAAGTTTTTCCTTGATGGTTTTATCCAGCTCTGTTTTTAATCCCTGCACTATCTGGACCAGTCCCGTCAAGTTGGGATCCCCGATAGTAATATGCTCATGGGCCAGCTTTTGGGTGTTGGTAACTTCCGTATTACTGTTGTTGACTTTGACTTCCGCCGATGTCGACTCAGGCACCCCGCCTACCACCATTGATACGGTTCGGTCATGATAATCAACCATTGTACTAAGCCACGTCTTACCGGGTTGTTTTGTCCCGACTATTGTACCCAGAGCCTGGCGTTCTCTGTCGGTGGCTAAATTGTTGATGTCTCGCTGCAAATCGGCCTCGCCGGTCTTATACTCCTCGGCTTTGACGTAATAGATAACCGCTATCGTAGTTGTAGCGATAAAGAGCCCGACAAAAGTTATTAGAGTGTAGAGCATAGCATTGCTCTGCTTTCTCCTGCGTGCTGGCATAATTAAAACTCCTTAGATATATTGAAAATCACCCTTAAAAGCTTGTTCAGATAACATATTATCGCCGGAAATGGCATCGAAGTCAACAAAAAAAGCCGACAGAGAAGCCTTTTTACGACAGAATGATTATTTGGACATTGTAATGGTGGTTTTAAGCGTGGCGTGCAGCAAGAACTTAAGCCTTAAAGTCTGTCCAAAAGGGCGGGTAATTCGCTTATTTTGTGTATTATGAACTGTGCTTTAGCTCCCGGTTCGGCGGAGGCTGACGCATGTAAGCAGGCATTAAGGATTAGCTGAACGGTAAAAAAACCCAATTTATTCGGCGCGATAAAATCCTTTTTTTCGTTATCAGCGATATAAACCATACGTTCCGGCCTTGCATTGAGTTTTTGCATGATCTTTTCGAATCCGGCCGGCGATGGTTTCCAGAATTCCCTGCCGAGCTGTTCCGTATAGACGATGCATTTAAAAAATTTCTCTATTTCCAGCGATTGTACTTTCAATTGCTGGCCCGGCAGGAAACCATCGGTCAGCAGGGCAAGCGTATATTTTGCACTCAGTTCGCGAAGAACGTTCAGGCTATCGGCCGGCAGTTTTATCGACGGAATATGGTTGCGATAAACGTTTACC
>DQCG01000608.1:2301-3277 GCA_003533825.1 Phycisphaerales bacterium | reverse complement strand
CACCTGTTTGATGGACGAATCGTCGAAGATGAAATCGCTGAGGGTATCGCGTGATGGGAACGATACTTCAAGATATCCAGTATGGAATCCGCATGCTCCGCAAGAATCCCGGTTTCACGGCCATCGCCCTGATAACGTTGGCAATAGGCATAGGGGCCAACACGATCATGTTCAGCGTAGTAAATGCACTGGTCTTTCGGCCGGTACAGGTCAAGGAGTCCGAGAAGCTGGTATGCTGCAAGATCCGTAACTTCGGGCTCGGAATGACACCCTATTCCGCTTATCAGATGATACGTGACGACAGTCAGGTATTCAGCAACCTGATGGTTCAGGACGACGGCATAGGATATGTCACCTTGGCGCATGGGCAGAAGGCTCGGCAAGTCTGCGGGATGTTCGTTTCGGCCAACTACTTCTCCTTCCTGGGCCTTACGCCTGCATTTGGACGTGGTTTTCTGCCTGAGGAGGAACGTCAGGACGCGCCCTCTGTTACGGTACTTAGCTTCCGTGCCTGGCAGCGACTGGGCGCCGATCCGGAGATAGTTGGTCAACACGTACGCGTTAACGGCGTATCCTGTGAGGTAATCGGGGTAGCGCCGGAGGGATTCACCGGAGTCACGCACCTCGGTCCGGACCTTTGGCTGCCTCTGGGGAGCCATCTGCGTGTGGTTCGCCTGTCCCGGGGAGAGAACAGGCCCGGCAAAGAAGCAACTGACTGGTGGGGTTATCCCGACGTCATACCCGTGGGAATACTCAAGCCCGGTCTGAGCATGTCGGCGGCCCAGGCACAATTGCAGGCACTTACCCCTCGGCTCAAGGAGAAATATCCGAGACGATGGAAGGCGAATTGCTCGCTTTACCTTCACCGGCCGCCCAGGTTCGCCATATTCAATGACGACAGAGAGGGGGCCGCGATGTCCGGCTTCAGTCTGGTCCTGATGGGAGTCTCTGCGGCCGTCCTGCTCATCGCGTGTCT
>DQCG01000608.1:332-2221 GCA_003533825.1 Phycisphaerales bacterium | reverse complement strand
ATTGAATCGCTGCTGTTAGCCCTGCTGGGAGGAGCCTTCGGCCTTCTGCTGGCCTTCTGGGGCACGAGGGCTCTGAATACATGGATAGCAGTTCTGCAAGGGCCTCTGGATATAGGTGCCGCGTTAAGAGTTGGCTTGAACCTGCGTGTACTCGTGGTCACACTGGGTTTCTGCCTGATTGCCACCATTCTCTTCGGTCTCAGGCCGGCTCTGGGCCTGTCTCGCCGTGATCTCGTTAGCGAACTGAAAGAATCAGGCAGCATTATGCTCCAGCCCTTCAAAAGGAAACGGGGCCGTTTATCCTTGCTTTGCCAGATCGCGCTGGCTGTCGTGCTCGTAATGGGGGCGGCACTGTTTACACGCGGTGCGGTGAAAGCCCTTCGGCCCAATTC
This sequence comes from Phycisphaerales bacterium, assembly GCA_003533825.1. Taxonomy (GTDB): domain Bacteria; phylum Planctomycetota; class Phycisphaerae; order Sedimentisphaerales; family Anaerobacaceae; genus JAFGPJ01. The sequence continues at coordinate 1,829 of DQCG01000608.1, read as the reverse complement.
CGATTTCAGCTTTAACGGCAAGCTGCTCGTCAAGCTCGATACCTTCGCCGCAGGATATGACATTGCGCGCAGCCAACAAGTGTATGAAACTCTCGTCGGCCGTTTGCGGTCGCTTCCGGGGATCAAGACGGTCAGCCTGTCGGCCTCATTCCCTTTCGCCGAGGGCGGTAGTGGCGGCTACGGCGGGACCATTCGCGAATACGTACCGGGTATAGAAAACGACAATAGCCGAGAAAGTGGAGCGCCTCCGCGTCCCGTTAAAGGCGCACCTGAAGTACACACGGTCGGAGCCGATTACTTCGAGGCGATGGGAATGCCTTTATTGCAAGGCCGGCCCTTGCACCGTCTCGACAGTGCCCCCGATGCGGAAAAGGTCGTGATCATCGACGAACAAATCGCTCGTCGAATCCGGCCGAACGGCAATGCCCTCGGGTGTCTGATTACATATGGCTGGAAGAGACCGCCCTATCGCGTGGTCGGGATCGTGCCAACTTTGCGAATTGCCACTGACAACGAAGTCCCATCCCCCCAAATCTACTTACCGATGGCTGCTGACAGTCGGCCTGCTTTCATCCAAATTCGCGTCGCAGAAACCCTGCATGAAAATGAGGTTGCCCTCCAGGAAAAGATTCGCACAGTAATTCGAGAGATAGATCCTCAGTTACCAATCCTGTTACTGAAAAGTCTGGCGGACTGTTACTATGATAATCCTTTCGTATGGATGGCGACAATAGGTGCCAAGCTGGCAGCCATCTTCGGGGCGATGGCCCTGTTCCTGGCGTCGCTGGGGATCTACGCGGTCAAGGGCTATATGGTGGCTTCGCGCACTCGGGATATCGGCATTCGCAAGGCCCTGGGCGCTACGCACAGGGACATCATGGGTATGGTCTTCCGCGAGGGAACGGCGCTGACGCTCGCCGGGCTCGTCGTCGGGCTGCTGCTGGGATTGGGCATAGCACGCCTAATCGGCAGCCTGCTTTACGGCGTCGGTCCGGTCGATATTATCAGCATCGCCGCAGCTATAGTATTTCTCGGCGCCGCCTCGCTGTTGGCCGGCTACTTCCCCGCCCGGCGGGCAGCGCGAATCGATCCAATGGAAGCATTGAGGTATGAGTGAGTTTATTATGAAAACATACGAAACAAAAAAACAGTTGTATGCCCGGTTGTCAGGATCGCGTTTTACAGGCCAAACGGTAATCGTAGTATTCACTATACTATTGATTTGTGCCGGTTGTGATACCTGGCGGCTTGAGGAATCTGTCTCACGTGAGAATCTGAAAACAGGACTTGACAAGATTGATACGATCCGGCTTGCAGAACGTTCGACCTCTCCTCCGGTTACTGTAGAGCAGGCCACCGAACAAATCACTCAACAGGTAACGGAACCTAATGAGCCGCTCAGGACATTGACATTGTCAATTGAGCAGGTCCGTGCGGCCGCCCTGGTAAATAACCTGGACCTGAAAGCCGAGCTTGTCAGTCCGTCAATCGCACAAC
>DQCG01000608.1:0-284 GCA_003533825.1 Phycisphaerales bacterium | reverse complement strand
CACAGACCAGTGAATTGGGAATTGAAAAGCCCTTACCAACCGGCGGCGAGATTCAAATAGGTTTGCCGTTTAGTAACGACTATTCCTCTGGGGGTCTTGCTGATGCGGCCGCCAGTGTTTCTTATATCCAATCGTTATTGCGCGGGGTGGGTACACGTATCAATACACAGTCGATTCGCATCGCCCGTCATCAATGGAATATCACCAGTGCCCGGACCAAGCTGGTTGCCATTCGCCTGCTGGCAAATGCGGACATTGTCTACTGGCGTTTGTATGCCGCTCGT
>DQCG01000151.1 GCA_003533825.1 Phycisphaerales bacterium | reverse complement strand
CTACACAGCAAGCCCTAAGTAATTCTATCCTTCGCCAGTTTAGTTTTTCGCTGCCAACCAGCACAAGGTCGAGATCAGAGAAATCACGCGCCTTGCCTTCGATGCGTGAACCAAAAGCACGAACTTCGCAATCAGACACATGCTCGCCCAGAATCCGACGGATTTCGGTTAAATATTTTTCTTCTACATCAATTATTATGTTCTTGAAGCCTATCCAGGAGATATCTGGCATCTCCTAAATCAAGTTTCATAACTATTCACCTGTTACTTCTATATTCTCCGATATGTCAAAGCTTGCTATCCGGCTTTGGTGATTTTCAATGCTTCTTTAGCCAAGACGCGGCAGGCTTTGCCATTGCGGTTTATGATGACGTACTGGCCGAGCAGTGCCTTTCGCTTTAATTCTTCCCGCACTGCTTTTCTAAGACATTCTTTTGCACGAAACGCTATTCTAAGGGTTTCTTTTGTAACCATTAGCACACCTTACAATCTTTTCATATATATCATTATTTGAAATCTTTTGCCCGTTTTTATCTTGTACAAAAACAATAACGGGTTCCGATTCAGAATTATCATAGCATACAACCTTATCGCATAGAGGGATATAAATATTAACAAGATTGTGCATTATACGTGGAAAGCGACGGAAGATTGTATCATCAGGAATATCATGTCCGCCATGCTTTACGCGCTCGCGAATGCGGCTTTTCGAAAATGCAGCGTCAGGTATCCACAGGAAGAACAGGAATATCTGCCAGCCATCCTGCCTGAGTTTTTTCAACAGATTAATTTGACTGCGACCTGCTAATGTTGCCTCAAAAGCGAAATCTACCCGTTTGCCGATATTTGCGCGTATCTCACGAAGAAAAATCCGGCCTGCCTCATATTGGGCTGATACCGAATCGAAAGGTGAAAGACCATAAGCAATAAGATCGGCGTTGACGAAATTGCGGCAGCCCGCTATTCGAGGTAGATAGCGCAATGCAAATGTCGTCTTTCCAGCACCGTTGGGGCCTGCAATAATAAAACAAGTTGGCTTTTGCTTTTTTCTCACCAGGTAGTGTTCCTAAGAAGCAACCGTCGGCTGTTTTTTTTGTAACGGTTCCGTTTTGAGAGCTTCTTACCCGATGCCTTTTGCATCAGTCTGCTATCAGGCTCTGGCCGGTCATTTCTTCGGGTTGCGGCAGGTCCATCATTTGCAGCAGGGTCGGACCGATGTCGGCCAATCTGCCGCCCTGGCGCAGCTTGCCGCCCTTTAAGCGTTCGTCAAAGACAATCAGCGGTACGTCACCAACGGTGTGGGCCGTGTGCGGCTGATTCTTCGGGGTATCCCACATTCTCTCGAAGTTGCCGTGGTCGGCAGTAATAACGGCCGCGCCGCCCATACTTTTGACTTTGTCGAGAATTCTGCCGACACACTCATCCACCACCTCGGCCGCTTTTACGGCAGCCGACAAGACGCCCGTATGACCAACCATGTCCGGGTTGGCAAAATTGACTGCGACCATATCGTATTTGTTCGAATCCAGCCTTTCCAGCACGACCTCGCAAACCTCGTAAGCGCTCATCTCAGGTTTCAAATCGTACGTGCGGACTCGGGGGGAAGGCACGATTTGCCTGTCTTCGCCGGGGAACGGTTTTTCGGTGTAATCATTGAAGAAAAACGTTACGTGTGCATACTTTTCCGTTTCTGCACAGCGAAATTGCTTCAGCCCCAGTGAGCCCAAATACGCCGCCAGGATATTTTTCATTTTCGGCAGCTTTGGAAACGCCACCGGCGCCGGGATCGTCGCATCGTATTCGGTCATACAGGCGAAATAAATATCCGGCTGGGATATCCTGGGAAATTCTTTGAATTCCGGCACAACGAACGCTCGTGTGATTTCACGAGGTCTGTCGCCGCGGAAATTGAAGAAAATCACGCCGTCGCCGTCTTTGATTGTCGCAATCGGTTCGCTGTCCTCGTTGACGATACAGGTCGGCTCGATAAATTCGTCGGTAACTTCCTTTTCGTAACTGTTGGCAACCGCCTCTGCTGCACTGGCGGCCTTAAGGCCCTTGCCTATCGTCAGGCATTCATAAGCCTTCTGTACCCGGTCCCATCTGCTGTCGCGATCCATCGCATAGAACCGGCCCATAATCGATGCGATTTTGCCAACACCGATTTCTCTGGCCTTCTTTTCGATATCTGTGATGTATCCGGCCCCGCTGTCCGGTGGCGAATCCCGACCGTCCATGAACGCGTGGATAAAAACGTCCTTGACATCGTTTCTTTTTGCCAGTTCCAACAGGCCGTACAGATGGCCCAGCAGAGAATGGACACCAATGTCACTGCATAGGCCCATTACATGCATTTTGCCGTTATGGTTCTTTACGAATTTAATGAGATTCAGAAACTCCTTAGCCTTGAAGAAAGAGCCATCCCGGATGGTTTTGCTGATTCTGACGGATTCCTGCGGAACGATCCTGCCCGCCCCGATATTCTGGTGTCCCACTTCACTGTTGCCCATCGTACCGTCAGGCAGGCCCACGTCTTCTCCGCTGGTATGAATCAGGCAGTTCGGATATTCGGCCATCAGCATATCATCCACCGGCGTATTTGCACACTTGATCGCATTGTATTTATCTTCAGAGCTGTTCGGATTATAACCCCAGCCGTCACGGATAATCAGCATATATGGCTTATTTTTCAAAGTCACCTTGTTTTTAGCCATTAAAAAACCTTTCAAGTAAATATAACAAAGACGAGGGATTACCTCGTCTACATTCTACTGTTCACGTGTATCGAGCATATGATACAACTTCGCTATCAATATGTCAAATATTAAGAGAGCTACTGCAAAAACAAAATTCCCATCTGTGCTAAAAGTTTTTGACAGCGATACTTGGTGTGATATAATTCCCTGCCAGCAGAAAACAGACTATAATCAGTTACCAGGGACAGTCGATACAGAACGATAAACGCGAATTATGGCCGATACCAGTACAAAAGTTAGTAGTGCCCGTATAAGTCAGAGCCGGGCTTTTTTCAAGCAAATGGCCTTATCGCTGCCGGATGCCAAAACACATCTTATATTCTGGTCTTTGATGGTCGGCGGGCTGGCACTGGATTTGTGGACAAAAAAGGCCATATTCGACTGGCTTAAGCCCGAAGAAACCTTCCCTATCATAAACGGTTTCTTACGGCTGATAATCGCGGTTAATAACGGCGCCGCTTTTAACTTGTTCGCAGGCAAGCCCTATTTCCTGGCGGCAGTTTCGATTATTGCAATATTGGCAATCTTCGCAGCCTTTCTTTTTAGCGGGAATATGCATAAACTGGTTCATATCGCTCTGGGTCTTTTCGCCGCCGGAGTTTGCGGCAATCTTTACGATCGACTTTTTAATAATGGCTCTGTGCGCGACTTCATCGACGTCTATCGGGGCACCTATCACTGGCCTACTTTCAACGTCGCGGATAGTCTATTGTGCATTGGGGTCGGATTGCTGATTATCTCGACTTTTATTATTGAGAAGCCTGCTCAAAAACATGATCAGCAACATAAATAGGCGCTTCTAACGCCGCGCCCAGGGCAATCGCATCGGAAGGGCGGGAGTCAATTTCGATTTTGCGCCCATTCAGGCTCAAGTGCAGTGTTGCGTAAAAGACATGATGGCGCAAATCACTAATCACGATCTTTTCGATCCTGGCGCCGAGATTTTCAATAACATTCGCCAACAAGTCGTGTGTCATCGGGCGGGCCGGCTTGATGCCCTTCAATCTACGGTCGATGGCAAAAATTTCCACGATGCCGATCACAATGGGAAAACTTCGATCGCCGTTACGTTCTTTGAGGACAATCACCTGCTGGTCGGACATTTCATTTATGATGATACGCGATAGTTCAGCTTCCATTTCCATTTTAGCGCCACCTTTTTCTGGTAGATGCCTGCAGGAACGTCTGAGTTTACTCATCCGTTGTTTTTTAATTCCGAAAGATGCTCTTCAACAGTCTTCAATTGCTCTATAAGCTGGGCCAGCCTGACTTTGGCCTGAGCGACGACTTCCGGCTTGGCTTTGGTCACAAAATTCTCGTTCGCCAGCTTGGCTTCTACTGATTCTTTCGCTTTTTCTATCTGCTGTTTCTGTTTCTCAAATCGGCGTTGCTCGATTTGCGGGTCAATCGCTTCATGGACATACACTTCAGTAACATCTGCGATTGAAACGGCGGCATTTACAGGTTTTACAATATCGGTCCCGGCCTGGAATTCCTTAACGCCGGCCAACTGACAGATAAGCTCCGCGTTTCGATTAAGAACCTCGACAGTCTGACGTTGTGACTTTACGGACACAACCAAAGGTTCCTTCGGCGGTATGTTCCGATTGCTCCTGATATCCCGTACGGTACGAATTACCGTTTGAATAACGTCAATTTGTTTCTCTGCGTTCGCATCTTTCAGGGAGTCAACTTTTTGCGGCCATTCGGCAATGACCAGGCCGTCGGCGTTTTTCGCCTCCATGAGCCCTTCAAGCCGCCTGACTGGTGCGATTTCATTGAGTTTCTGGAATATTCCTTCGGTAATAAACGGGATGAACGGATGCAAGAGACGCAGAGTCTGATCCAGAACAAAAGCCAGGACATTCTGGGCGATCGGCCGTTTCCGCTCATCCTGCATTCGCGGCTTGATCCACTCAAGATACCAGTCGCAAAAATCGTTCCAGAAGAACTTATACAGCATCGACAAAGGCTCGCTGTATTTGAACTCATCCAGAGACCTTGTTGTCTCTTCAACCGTGTACATCAAGCGAGATAGTATCCACCTGTCTGTAATATCCAATTCGTCCGGATCGAAACCGGCCGGGTCAATCCCCTCAAGATTCATCATCGCAAAACGCGAGGCATTCCAAAGCTTGTTACAGAAGTTTCGCCCGATATCGAACTTCGGCGATGTATTGGCCTGTCGCCCATCCGGCAGCGTCATTGCCGCCACCGGCATCCTGATATCCTGCGTATCCGTAGCCATGCTGGCCAGCGTAAATCGCATCGCATCGGCCCCGTGGCTGTCAATAGCAACAAGAGGATCGATGCCGTTGCCGAGACTCTTGGACATCTTGCGGCCCTGGCCATCCTGTATCATCGCGTGAATATAAACGTCGCTGAACGGAATATCGCCGGCACAGTATTGCCCCATCATCAGCATACGAGAAACCCATAAGGTAATAATCTCGCGCGCCGTGCAAAGTACATCGCCCGGATAAAATGTCTTGAGTTCCGGCGTATCTTCCGGCCAGCCCATCGTACTGAATGGCCAAAGCGCAGAACTAAACCAAGTATCAAGAACATCTTCGTCCTGTTGAATAGGATTAACACTACCGATTGAGCTTTTTAGTTGTCCAATTTGATTATATGTGTCTTTGCCATATTTATCTTTGAATAAATCGTCATCTTTCTTATATTCTTCGATTTGTTCAATCGAAATACCCGGACTACCTTTTTGTGAAAAAATATTCTTCAGTGATTTTAGTGCTGTATCTGCTTTTATGTTTTTTGTACAAATATAATATATCCATCTCTCTTCAATTTCATTCCATTTTGATTTAAAGCAAATTTCATCTTGTAAACCACATTTTTGAACAAATTTTGAAAACGTATTCTCGAAATCATTTTTTATTCGTTCATCTAAGAGTGAATCAGGTTTATCAGGATCAAGAGCACCGGCTTTAGTAAGTTCAATAGACCATATTGGTATTCGATGCCCCCACCAAAGCTGGCGGCTGATGGGCCAGTCGCGGAGGTTCTCCAGCCATGTCTGGTATGTTTTTGCATAGCGTTCCGGCGTGAAACGCAAACGTCCGTCAAGCAGGGGCTTTAAGGCAAGACCGGCAAGAGAATTGACCGGCACATCCGTGCCTTCGATAAGCCCGGAGCCGAATTTATCCGCTAAATGCTCGATAGGTTTCTTCACGGCGATGTACCACTGGTCGGACAGATAAGGCTCGATAGGCACATGGCTGCGATAGCTGTGCCCAACCTCGTGGACATATTCCCGAACGTCCTCCAGAAGCTTCTCTTTCCGGAACCACTCGACAATGGCCTCACGGGCCTCAAAACGGTCCATTCCGAGCAAAGATTGTGCTTCCGGCTCTCTGACGTCTTCCCAGCCGTACTTGTCGCTTATCGAGCCGTCCGGCGCCATCACGTTGATTACTTCGAGTCCATGTCTCTCGCCAATCGCCCAGTCATCAGGATCGTGGGCCGGCGTAACTTTCAAAAAGCCGGTCGAGAATTTTGCCTTCTCGTCCTCACTGTTAGGATCGGGCAGAACGACGTGCTCATCGGCGATGATAGGAATCTCGCGACCGACAATCGGAAGGCGGACTTTTTTGCCGACAAGATATTTTGCACGCGGATCATTCGGATTCATCGCCACCGCCGTATCGCCGAGCATCGTTTCAGGCCGGGTCGTTGCGACTGTGACGTGCGTGATAGTCGCCGTGTCGCGGGCGTCTCGCCCGCGCGTTTCGAGGGCATCCTGCCCTCGCTCTTGATCCGACATTGCCCCCCCCATACCACACCACGGCCAGTCTTGCATATTTGCCTTTTCAGGATTCGCAAGAACATAGTCAACCTGATTCCTGAAGTCCCCTTCATCCCGGATCAGATGGTCGTAGTATTCATCCATCCACAAGGTGCCTTTACGGTTAAGCTGTAGATTTACCTGTTTGGACGTGAACGATTTCCAGGAATGGACGATCTTAGGCAGCTCGTGACCGGCGAGAGGCCTAACGATTGCATGAACGTGATTCGGCATGACTGCCCAGGCAACCAGTTCATAGCGTTCGCCGTCGAAATGCTTCAGTGCATTCTGCAAGATCTCGGCAAGCTGCGGATCTCTCAAAATGCACTGGCCGTGTCCGGCGTCGAGGAATGATTCAATCTTCTCTGAGTAAAGGCGGTGCAGTTCAATTCGCTCGAGGTATGTAAGGGGACGCTCTTGCAGTTGGGCTTGCTCGATAACTTGCTGACGCTCAAGACGCCATGATTCGGAGACTTCACCTGGGACGGCATCAGCGAGCCAAAAGGTAACAGCATAGGTAGCGCCTTGTTTGGACCAATGAGGCAGGTAACGGCCTTGTCGTTTGTCGATGGCCGATTTGCTGTCTTGTTGCGAAGGCGGGACGCCTTCGATACGCGCGGGCGGGACGCCCGCGACACATTTAACCGGCTCGACGAGCGGGTATCTCATATACCAGAAATGTCCCTGAACGGTCTCATGCTCGACTTCGTCGTCGGCCAGTACCGTCTGCGTGGCCGGGTCCCAGTTGACCAGCCTTTTGCCTCGATAAATCAGCCTGTCCTTAAAGAGCTTGAAAAACGCGCTGCGAACGGCCTTGACGCACATTTCGTCCATCGTAAACCGTGTGCGCTCCCAGTCACAGGAACAGCCCATTGCCTTCAATTGCTCGATAATGCGGGCTTCGTACTCGTCCTTCCATGCCTGCACGCGCCCGACAAATTCATCCCGCTCGAAGTCGGTCCGGCGTTTTCCCTCTTCCGAAAGTATACGCTTCTCGACGACCGTTTGAGTGGCAATACCGGCGTGATCCGTGCCGGGCATCCACAGGGTGTTATAATTTTGCATCCGCCGGAAGCGAATCAGGATGTCCTGCAACGTATTATTAAGAGCATGGCCCAGGTGCAGCGGTGCCGTAACGTTGGGCGGCGGGATTACGATAGTGTAGGCACCTTTATTTTCGCCGTCAACCTGCGGTTCGGCATGAAAATATGAATTGGAAGACCATATCTCGTTTGCCTGCCGCTCTATCGTTTCAGGTTCATAAATTTTTGATAGTTGCTCACTCATGGCTTCTCAGATTCCGGCAATTGTCCATAAAAAACTCCGGCACAATACGTCGGCCGGAGTATTATATTAATAAAAAGGAACAACGATGTAAAGCAAACAATTGAACGCAAAACACGGTATTACTATTTGCCCTTATGGTACTTGCTTTATACTTCCCCTGGGCTTAATCGAGGTTCATTGTCATCAGGAACTCACCGTTGGACCGGGTCTTGGCAAGCCTGCTCTTGAGCAGCTCGACTGCTTCGACGGGATTCAATTCGCTCAGAACCCTTCTGAGCCGATATACGAGCTGAAGCTCTTTCGGATCGAGCAGCAGCTCTTCCCGCCTGGTTCCGCTTCGGCTGATGTCTATGGCCGGGTAGATCCTTCTGTCAACAAGACGCCTGTCAAGATGCAATTCCATATTTCCGGTCGCCTTGAACTCTTCGAAGATCACCTCGTCCATTTTTGAGCCGGTATCGATTAATGCAGTTGCGAAAATAGTCAGCGAGCCGCCTTCTTCGATGTTCCTGGCAGCACCGAAAAACCTCTTGGGCATCTGCATCGCGCCGGCGTCAACACCACCGGTCAAAATCCTGCCCGAGTGCGGCATCTCGGTATTATATGCACGTGCAAGGCGCGTTATTGAGTCCAGCAGTATCACCACATCTGTGCCGTACTCGATAAGTCGCTTTGCTTTTTCGATTACTACTTCCGCAACCTGACAGTGACGTGCGGCCGGTTCATCGAAAGTCGAACTTATCACTTCTACGTCTTCAGCGGTTTTCCTCTCCATTTCCGTAACTTCTTCAGGACGTTCGTCGATCAGCAGCACTATCAATTTCACATCAGGGTGATTTGTGCTAAGGGCATTTGCAATCTTTTGCAGCAGGATTGTTTTGCCCGTTCGCGGTGGAGCAACTATCAGGCCACGCTGACCTTTGCCTACAGGAGTAACCAAATCGATGATTCGCATATTCAGCTCTTCCTCTGTAGTTTCGAGTACAAAACGTTCATTAGGATGCAACGGCGTCAGGTCGCTGAACACAATCTTTTCCGCGAGCTTGTCGGGATCTTCGAAGTTAATCGCCTCAACGCGCAGCAGGGCAAAGTACTTCTCCGAATCCTTCGGCGGCCTGATTTGACCGGACACAATATTTCCGGTGCGCAGGCCGAAACGCCTGATTTGAGACGGAGAAACATAGATGTCGTCCGACGATGACAAATAGTTATAATCCTGATTTCGCAGAAATCCGTAACCGTCCGGCAGCACTTCCAGCACACCTTCGCCGTACATTAGTCCGCTTTGGTTAATACGCTCCTTGAGAATCCTGAAAATCAAATCCTGCTTTTTCAGCGCGCTGTATTCCGTGATACCGTCTTTCTTGGCAAGATCATGCAGTTCTGCAACGGTCAGTTTCTGCAAATCCGTCAAATACAAGCTGCCTTTTTTAATCCGTTCGTACTTGGCATGAGTGGATTCTTCTTCAGCTTTCTTAGCTCTCAGGGCTTCTTCCTCGGCACTCAAAATGGGGGCCTCTTCAGCCGTTGCCGTTGCCGTAGCAGTTGCAGTTGCAGCAGCCACTTCATTCTCAGAAGGTGCCTGAGGTGTCTGCTCTTCCGGTTCGGTAACAGTTTGTTTTGCAGCAACTGCCTTTTTCTTCGTGCTTTTGCGTTTTTTGGTTGTGCTTTTTACAGCCTTAGCCATCATTACTCCTTTTTTCTCACTTGCTAAACATTGTTGTTACTCCTGTGAAACTCGCTGCTGCCAAAATAGTATCAGAGGCATAATTCCACAGAATAACTTTCCCGCAGGAATTCAATAAGATTTGAACTTTGAATAGTAGAAATAAACCTATATTTCAAAAACGGGCAATTCTAAATACGAGTGAGCTGTCTAAAAACCCCGCTTACCCATTATACATAATAACAGAGAAAATATCAGCGACCTGTCTGACCAATGCCGAGAAGTCAGAATTGTTTTCTACTGTATTATCGGCGAGGCTCACCTTGTTGTCCAGAGAAATCTGAAAATTTTCTCGAATTTTAAGCTGATTTTTGTCAAAATCCTTTTTTTTCGCCCTTTCTGCCCGTAATTTTTGCTTACAATCGACAAAAATTAGCTTGTCGCATCGCCGTGTCCAGCCAACTTCTGCTAATAACGGCATATCCAGAACGATTGCTTTTACTTGATTTTGTCGTTCATATTGCTTTATAAGCATCTCAGCACGCGCCAGCACAAGAGGATGAATGATCCTGTTAAGCAATGAGAGCTTATTAGCGTCAGTAAAAACCACCCCGGCTAATTTCTTACGGTTGATTATCCCTTTGGTGTCCAAAACAGTCAAGCCAAAAAGGCTAACTATTTTTTTCTTTACCGATTTTTTTTCGAGCAGCTCATGAGCGATTTTGTCGGCGTCAATGACCTTACAGCCCAATTTGACAAACTCAGCCGCCACAGTACTCTTGCCGGAGCCGATACCACCCAAGACACCTATTATTGGTTTTTTCCCTGCCTTGCCCACGTTTGAGAATTCTAACCGTCCTCTGCCAGTCAGTCAAATTATTTTACTACTCAAACTGACCGATTCGCGCTGTCATCCCTGCGAAGTACGTGTTTAGCCGGCCTCTGGTATTCGCGACCATCCCCAAGCTGCGCTTGAGGCTGCCACCCGTTTTCCACCAATTCTATTGGGTGGCAGCCTCATCCCGATTGTCATTATCGGGATGGGGATGGCTTTTCCTTGGCTAAACACATACCCTGCGAGAGCAGGGATCCATGAACGTAATGGTTTTAATGGATTCCCGCTTCCGCGGGGTACATGTTTAGCCTGGTGTGT
>DQCG01000516.1 GCA_003533825.1 Phycisphaerales bacterium | reverse complement strand
CGGCACCCTCAAGCTGGCCTAACGATAATCCATCACCTTCAACAAGATCGACCTCAGCTAAGTCGGAATCGAAGGCATAAATCCCTAATGTGGCCGTGTTTATTGTCACATCCGGAAACTCTGGTGGATCAAAAGTATGTGTCCAGCCCCAGTCGCTGTCGAACCAACGCAATTCATCAAAATATGTGTCGGGCTGATCATCGCCTGCATCAACCACATCCACATAAGTTATGCCTGCCTGAGTACTGTTGCTTACAGCCAGAATCAGAACTGCCAGGGCAAAAATCATTATTAGTTTCTTCATCCCATTTGTCCTAAAATAAGAAGTTTTTTAATTAAAGTCTCGTAAGATCCAATAATAAGGATCTTAATACCAACTCAGGTTAATGCTTGCGCCAAGACAAACAAGCATAACAGCTTAAGTAGCTGTATAAAAGTTTAGATGCAATGGTTTATTTCATTCAAGGCGAATTCATTAACTTTTTTGGTATTACGCACAAACATTCCTTGTTGTACTCACTTAGAGCTGCCAATCAAACAAGATCGGACGAATCACAAACCACGTAGCAAAAACAGATGGGGGTATCAAAAGAGAAAGCATGCTCAACTCATAGAGCCAAGCACTTGGCTGTCCGGATTGCTGCCCTTAGAACTACGAGCAACAGCAATCTATTCGATAGCCTACTATTCTTCCTAACACCTCTCCTCTGCCTCCTGCCTGATTACCTCACTCCAACTCTTTCCCCTATCCAACACAGTGTCAGATAGTTGCCCAGGAACAGTGGATGCTTCATACGTCATGAAGTTAATTCAGCAGAAGCCAACTAACCTAACTTGTCTATTTGTACCATATCCCCCCAACTCCGTCAAGGAAAAAACCTATATTTATATTTTTTTTGCTTTACTTTTAACTTAGGCAAAAAATGGCACTATTAGGAGCATCTTCGACATTCCTGAATGATTACTGAAAACGGTCTGTTATCAGCCCCAATGTATAATTTGGTCAAGTTGAAAAATTTCAAAAATTGAGCTTCTCGAAGATTCCGGGCTAAAAAAAATCTGCCAGGGAAACAAAAAATTCCAGCTTTTCTCGACCCAAATGAGCCTTTTGTGCTAAAAGTAAAAAAATCTAAAATTTTTACTTGACTAAAATGTTACACATGTAACAATAGCATATATTACAATTGTAACATTTAGCAGGAGGCCAATATGGCAAAGACGCCGAGAATATCCGAAGCCGAGTGGGAGGTTATGAAAGTCTTCTGGAAAACTTCGCCGAGGACGGCGAATGAAATAGTCGAGGAGCTGAAGGGCAGGACTCACTGGAAGCGGGAGACTATCCGCACGCTAATCAACCGGCTGGTACAGAAAAAGGTTCTGGGCTTCGAGAAAAAGGGCCGGCGGTACCACTACTTCCCGCGGATAACTGAAGCCGAAGGAATCAGGGCTGAGGCTGAATCATTTGTAAAGCGAATCGGCGGCGGCTCAATCGAACCGATGATGGCGGCTTTTGTCGAGGAGAAACAGCTATCGGCCGAAAAGATTGCCAGATTAAAAAGCATTCTTAGCCAGGCAGAAGCCGCCGGTGAAGATGAATAATGAAAGGGCCTGAAAATGGAAGCCTTTAATACACAGTTGTTGCGATTCTTTGACTGGCTCTTGTGGGCGAGTCTTCAGGGTACTGTGTTGATTGTACTTATTATTCTGGTCCAGAAAGTCCTGCGGCGCAGGCTGCCGGTTCACTGGCACTATCTTCTCTGGCTGCTGCTCATACGCCTGGCAATTCCCTGGCTGCCCGAAAGCAAAATGAGCATATTCAACCTTATCCCTCGATCCGTTCAACAGGGACGGATAATAGAATCCTTCTCGCAATCGCGAAGCGCTGATCCCATGGGATTTTACATGCATGCTCAATCTGCGAGTGCCTCGCAGGCAGCAGAAAAATCTGAGGCTTTCTCTGTCAGATTCGTGCGTATGTTGCCGGCGCTCTGGCTTGTAGGAACTGTGCTGATCGCGGGCTATGTATTAATGCGGAGCATCAGTCTGTGGCGGACCGTTAAACGCGAGCGGCCGATTACAGACTCGGAGATTCTCGATTTACTGGAAGACTGCAAGATGCAAATGGGTGTCGAGACAATAATAGGTGTCATTGTTAGCGACAGAATCAAAAGTCCTGCTCTTTTCGGCTTTGTCAGGCCGAGACTTTTGCTGCCGCATGGCATGCTCGAAACTTACAGCCTCGAAGAGCTGCACTATGTTTTTATACATGAGCTGGGCCATCTCAAACAGCGGGATATTTACTTAGGCTGGCTGATGGCCCTGCTGCAGGTTGTGCACTGGTTTAATCCTTTAATGTGGTTTGCATTCGGCCGGATGCGGGCGGACCGTGAAATGGCCTGTGACAGACTGGTGATATCGACGATGGGACCGGATGAGCCGCCCGAATATGGAAAGACCATCGTTAGTCTCCTGGAAAGTTTCTCACAGGCCCGTTACCTGCCCTCGGTGGCGGGTATATTAGAAGACACATGTCAAATGGAAAGGAGAATTAAGATGATTGCCGATTATGAAAAGACCCCGCGCCCACCGTGGGCCGGAGCAATGCTGCTGCTGGCGGCATTGGCTTGCTTAGTCCTTACAAATGCCTATGTGGTAAAGGCGGACTTCACTTTCGGCGAGCCGGTCAATCTCGGACCGACCGTCAATACCTTGTATGATGAAATTGGTCAGAGCATCTCGGCGGATGGGCTTACACTCTATTTTGGTGAAGGCATGGACAATCCTGGTCTCAATGGGTACGGTGGCGGTGATTTATGGGTGACGATCCGGAACACGATAGACGATGAATGGGATCCCCCCACTAATCTTGGGCCGACTGTCAACAGTTCATACGCAGATGTTAATCCATCCATCTCGGCCGATGGCCTGTCGCTCTACTTTGCCTCTGATCGTGCCGAGGGATACGGTAGCTGGGACCTTTGGATGACGACGCGGGAAACGACAAGCGAACCCTGGGGAGAGCCTGTGAATCTTGGGCGACCTGTCAACGGTCCGACCGGCGAGGTTTTCCCAAGCATATCAGGCGATAGCCTGGAACTCTACTTTGCTGAATGGGAGGTCGGACGGTCGGGAGGGTACGGCAGTTCTGACCTGTGGGTTACGAAGAGGCCGACAAAAGACGATCCATGGGGCACGCCGGAGAATCTTGGGCCAACAGTCAACAGTCATCGTTTCGACGGCAACCCCTTCATTGTCCCCGATGGTCTTACGCTGTACTTCGGCTCCACCCGGCCGGAGGAAGGATACGGTGGTCTCGACATATGGATGACTAGACGGGATACCACGGACTCGCTCTGGACAAAGCCGGTAAATCTTGGGCCGACTGTCAACAGTTTGGACGGCGAGGCTATACCATGCCTTTCAGCCAACGGCTCTACTCTCTATTTCTGTTCCGACCGGCCTGGTGGGAGTGGTGGTATGGACCTATGGCAAGTGACAATCCTATCTGTTGTTGACTTCAATGCCGACGGAAAAATAGACACCGATGATTTATTGATACTCATTGGCTTTTGGGGCCAGGATGAACCGCTTTGTGATATTGGCCCGACTCCAGTCGGTGACGGCATCGTGGATATAAAGGACCTGGAAGTGTTTATGAGCTACTGGGAGAAGGAGAATATGCCGGAAATTCCGAAAAGTGATCTATAAATTAATCCGGTTGGAGAGACTTCTGGTTCGATGACATTCCGAGCAAAACATTGGGTGGCAGCCTCAAAGCTGAAGGCTTTGGGGATGGTAAATGCATAGGAAGCCATCCCCAAGCTGCGCTTGAGGCTGCCACCCTTATAGAGCTTAATCGGTGGGCTAAAGCCCAGCCTATATTCTGCACAGATGTCGCGGTTGATGTCATTCCTGCGAAAGCAGGAAACCAGGATAATCGAAAGGACTGGATTCCGCATCAAGTGCGGAATGACAATCGCTCCGTTACAAGCTTCCGGTGACTGGCGTTGCTTTGCTGTCGAGAAGGAGCTGTTCCGGCGGGGCTTTCCAAACGCGGCATAAAGGAATCCCTTTACGAATCCAACCTTTTTGGCGCGACGTCGGATTGGTGGAATAACGGTATTGGCCCGTTTCGAGGTGGCGATATTCGTAAAGGGATACGACTTGAGGATTCTCGTTCGTTGGATCGTCCGGCAGTAGGGCACAAAAAAGCGGAGGGATCGTTGTGTCAGGACGTTTCAGAGAGAGACGTACGGTCTGATTTTTGCCGGCGGGGACGGTCTGGCTGTAGATAGGGACAAGATCATCAGAAGCTCCTTCCGGCTCGACGGCAAAAAATGGGATGGATTCTACAGCGCTCCACTTGCCCGCTTTTTCTACATCGTCGCACAGCAGATAGTCTCTTTCGCCCCGCTCATCCTTGACCTGATAGACCACCACCGGCAGTGTGAGACGAGGATCGTCAAGGTTGAGCCGGTACATGATCTGGTTATAATCGTAGCGCGGTGTGGCGGTTTCAGCCGGGCCGGAGAACGTGTGCGTATATGTACCCTCAAAGTAGACGATACGCCCGCCGTCCTGGTCGAAGTACGGGTGGTGTTGTGGATTGTAGAAGGAATACTTGTTGTGCGTAACGATCTTTCGAGCGTAGGCCCAAGGTCCCACGGGCGTATCCGCTTCGGCGTACCAGACCTCTCCTAAAAGAGAATTCTCGCCGAAATGCTGCACCGTGATCATGACCCATCTATTTCGATAGGTATTGAAATAGACGCTGCCGCCGTGAGGAGTAACTTTTTTACCCGAGGTTACATCGTAGAGATACGTGTCTTTTTTCTCTTGCTTGAGAGCCTCGATTAGCGAAGGCATTTGAGAGACATCATTGCCAATCAACTCGCCGGCACGGACCCAGCGACAAGGCTCCGGTGGTTTTGGAGACGTCAGGACTTCGTAACAATTCGGGTCGAGAACGTGGTCCCACTTGGCTTTGACGCGCATGCGAACCGATAGAGGAAACTGAGTGGCAAAGTAATAATATTGCTCACCTTGCACATCAACGGCAAGAGCATGCCCCGAATTGTGGAAAGGCAGAAAATCCGGGCCCGAACGGACAATCGGTTCAAATGAGCCGGTCGTGTCGTTGAAAACGACCAGCCCGCGTTCGTAGGCCTTGCCGAGGTCCTTCATTCGCGCGTGCTTGGCGACCATCCGCTGCCGACCCTGTTTGTCCTCGATGGTCAACAATCCATCAAGCCAAACCAGCCCTTTCTCCTTCAAGCGACAGATCGGCCGACTAAATCCCGTCTCGTCGACAAAGTATTCCAGGTCGACGCCGAGAGCCGGATCGAATCCCCCTTTTCCGGGCAAATCAGAAAACGCGCCTGCTGTGGCAAAGTGCCCGAGGGGATAGGAAGCCCGGTTCGTATCGCCCCATAGCCAGAACAGACGGTCGTGGTAAATACACGTGTACACCGAATCCTGCCCCATGACCTGCCCGTTGAGTACCGGATTTTTCAGCGGAACCGGAGTGCCGGTCAAAATGCTGTCCCGGTAGATTCCCTGGCCCGTGACGCGATAGAGCCGCTCGGCAATATTGAGCCGGTCTATTTTTATAACAGCACTGCCTCCCGGCGTGGTTTTGAGCTTCGTTCCGTGCATGCCGAATCCGTCTTTTGGAAATTCGTAGCCGTGGCTTTCGACGAAGAAAAAGACCTCTCTGTCCATCAGGCCCGGCTCGTAATACGCCACGATTCCGTTACTGTCGCTAAAATACCGCGTGTTATTGGTCGTTCGCAATTCGACTAAAGGCACGCCTCTACCGGTTTGCCGATCCACCACCTGAATCTTGAAATATTTATCTGATACATCCCGGCTGGAAGACGATTGCCCGGCGGCCATAACCAGGCCCGGCGGAAAAAGATTCGAGACGGCTATCAATAAAACAGCTATAAGATGACTTTTATGGATTGTTCTGATTTCTTTATTCATCTTTTAACTCCCGCGCCGCTGCCAGAAAAAACTCAGACCATACGAGCCGATCCACCGGCAAAGCGTTTCTTCTCATTATACCAATTGTGTATAATCAATGCGCTTATTTGTGTCATTTCGAGCGAAGCGGAGTCGAGAAATCTTTTTTGTACGTGCTTAGCTGGCCTCTGGTATTCGCGACCATCCCCAAGCTGGGCTTGAGGCTGCCACCCCTTTTCCATCAATTCTATTGGGTGGCAGCCTCATCCCAATTGTTATTTATTGGGATGGGGATGGCTCTTCCCTGGCTAAACACATACTCTTTTTTAATAGATTTCTCCACTTCGGGCCACTTTGTGGCCCTTCGGTCGAAATGACTAAAACGAAAACATAATCACAATTGGTATTAGACCAAAGTTTTTTTAGTCCGTGAAAAATGAGATAGAAAACCACAGGGCACAATATGATATTGAAGGCATGATTTCCAGAAATTCATAAAGATGTGTAATTAAAGAAGCAAAAAGCCAACGGTCGGATTCGAACCGACGACCGCTGGTTTACAAAACCAGAGCTCTACCGCTGAGCTACGTTGGCATCACTAATTTGTTCAGCGTTCGGCGTTCAGCAGCTCAAAACGCAGAACTCAGCACGCTGAACGATATTATTTTACATTCAACGGGAAGTTGTTGCAAGAAAATTCAGGACAAGTTTTACGGTATAAAAACCCTTTGGATAACGTATCACGGAACGATACCGGTACGCAAGTCAAACGTTCTGGTTGAGCTTAATCATATTTTTTGCGACTTCAAGGACTCTTTTACGAAGTGCCTTCGGCGTGAGCACCTGGACCTGGTCGCCGTATCCGAGTATCCACCAGGTGATTTCATTCAGGCCGTCGACGCGAAATTCCACAATTGCAGAGCCGTCACCGTTAAACGTAACTTTTTGTGTTCTGTGCCATTTTACCTCGGCGATATTATTGGCTACCTGGGGTAAGAAATGCAGCTTGACGTGATATATTCGGCCTTCCGGCACCATTGACCAGGCCCTGCCGAGGTATTCGGACACATCGAAATCCTCGTCGACGAGGAAGCATTTATCTGTAATTTTCAATTCTCTGATGCGGTTAAGCTCGAATGTCCGGATGCTGTTGTCAAGGCTGGTGCGGCCCAGTACGTGCCAAGCGTTGTTATTGTAAAGCAGGTGATAGGGACACAGCTCAACGTCGCTAACCGTACTCTCTAAAAGCGAGCTGTAGGATATATTCACTTCACGTTTCTTTGCGATAGCTTGCTGTAATTGCGCAAAGGTTCTGTCGAACCGGGTATTCTGCTGGAGCGGTGCCTGTGTATCGGCTCCGGCGGAGATATTTTGCAAAGCTGTACTGCAATATTGTCTTATTTTGGCGGGAAGGTTGTTTTCGATTTTCAGAGCGGCCAGCAGGGCAGACCTTTTGAACGGCAACTGTACCTGGTTACTTACTTTATGTGCCAGCAGAAGCAGACTCAGTGCTTCATGGAAGTTCAGATCCGCCGGGGGCAGGAAGTATTCCGGATTTATCGAATAGCCTCCCGTTTCGGCGTCAAAGTGATACGGAACGCCGATAGCCTGTAATTCTTTCAAATCGCGAAAGATTGTTCGCCGGCTGGTTCCGAACATTTCGGACAATTCGCTAACGGTATAACTTTCGCCCGCCTGCAAAGTTGTAAGAATCTCTATGACCCTGTTAATTCTGCTGCGTTTCACAACTTTTATCCCGAATCAGCCTTGTCCCTTGCTGAATAACAGGTTTCCCAAACACAACAGCAAACGACTGGAGGCCCGGTAAATTTCAAAGTAGTAACCTTTGCAACCTATAATTACACGATTAAATTATACACCAACACAGCAATAACATCAATAAATTACTTTTGCAGGATAACGAGCAGGTATGGAATTTCGGCAGCGCAGATAAAAATTTATACGGCAGCGTAATCGGTAAAAGAAATACTTTCCAAGAGCGCCAAATTTGATTATGATTTAATCCGGTGAAGTTGGCAGTGAGCCGGTCTGGTTTGATGTGTCAAATATCTTTTATTGTTTTGTAAGGAGTTATCCAATGAAGCGGCAAAATACGATGAGTGATTCCGGGCTGTTTTCGGCGTTTTTTCGTCCTCTAACTGGTTTTTGGGTCTTCCTTATCATACTTATGGTTTGCGGCGTTGGCCTCGCTGAGGACTGGGCGACTTACCGGTCTGATATAGCTCGAAGCGGGATTACCTCCGAAACCGTTGGGCCGGAACTTTTTCTGCAATGGAAATATGTTCCTGCTCATAAACCCAAACCCGCCTGGCCGATGCCCTCCGAAGAGATGCCGAGAATGCACAACGACAACGCGTATCACGTTGCGATAGCCGACGGCAGCGCCTATTTCGGCTCCTGCACGACAAATAAGATCTATTCAATCGACGTGGCCAAAGGCGAGCTGCGCTGGACGTTCTTTACCGAAGGACCGGTTCGTTTTGCCCCCACTGTCTATGACGGCAGGATTTACGCCGGCTCAGATGACGGTTATGTGTATTGTCTCGATGGCGAAAACGGCACGCTCGTATGGAAATACCACCCGGGTCCCACCGATGAGAAAATCATTGGCAACGAAAGAATGATATCACTCTGGCCGGTCAGGACAGGTGTCCTGGTCGACGATGGAATTGTATATTTTGCCGCCGGTGTGTTTCCGTACGAAGGATTGTACATTTATGCGCTCAAGGCCGGCGACGGCTCGGTTCTCTGGAAAAACGATACGATCGGTGACCGGGCTCACGGGCTGGAATACGGCGGGATATCGCCGCACGGTTACCCGATTGCGTCCAGGGATGTCCTGTATATCCCCTCGGGCCGGTCGATGCCCGCCGGTTTCAACCGGCATACCGGAAAATTTCTATTCTATGCCTCGCCCGGTGCAAAACGAGGTGGGGTGTGGGCCCTGCTGGACAACGACAGGCTGATTTCCGGAGTGGACTACTCGGGCAAACCTCACAAGGTTTCCTATGATGCCAATACCGGCAGACGCCGGGGCGATGCCTTCGCGTGGTTCCCGGGAATTGATATGACCGTGACGCGCGACTCTTCATATATTGTAACCCGGGAAGGCGTATACGCGATCAACCGGACACTCTACAATGAAGCCGTGAGTAAAGCGGGCAGGCTGGCGAGAAATCGGCAAATATGGCAGAGCCAATTGGATGAGTTTAAGAAAAAGCTGAGTTCCGCCGATAAGGGTACGCGCAAAAAGCTTAACCAGCGAATCGATGAATTGTCTAAGGAAATTGCTGATGCCGCCCGGGAAGAAAGAAGATTGAAAGGTTCCAGCTTCCAGTGGCGCTATACGGGAAAAGGGCTTTGTTCGGTGATACTCGCCGGCGATGTCGTATTTGCGGGCGGTGAAGGGATTGTCGTCGGCATTGACGTAAAAACCGGCAAGGAAGTTTGGAAAAGCAATGTAAATGGCGCCGCGGTCGGGCTCGCCGCCGCCGGCGGTTCTCTGGTTGTAAGCAGTGACGAAGGGCCAATTTACTGCTTTGGCGGAACCGAAGTTGCAGCAGCCAGAGAAATCAGGCCTCAAATAAAAGCCGATCCCTATCCTAACGATTCGCTCAGCGAAACGTACGAGGCCGCCGCGGAAAAAATCCTGGCTGAGAGCGGCATAAAGAAAGGATATACCCTGGTCCTCGATTGCGGACAGGGGCGCCTGGCTTACGAATTAGCGAAAAGAACGGAATTGAAAATCGTCGGTTTGGAAAAAGATCCTTCAAAATTAGCTGTCGCCCGGAAGAATCTCGATGCCGCCGGCTTATTGGGAAGCCGGATTGTGGTCGAACCCTGGGATATGGAATCTCTGCCGGACTATTTCGCCAACCTGATCGTCTCCGATGGAATGATCCTGACGGGCGAAACGACTGGGACAGTAGAAGAGGGACAGCGTATCCTTCGCCCGTGGGGTGGCACGGCCTGCCTGAGTTTACATCGAGACGGGCAGGTGACATGGCGAAAATACGTCCGGGGCCCGCTGGAAGGCACCGGCTCCTGGACGCAGCAGTACTGCGATCCTCAGAACACAGCCTGTTCGGGTGATGAGCTGGTCTACGGCCCGCTGGGAGTGCTCTGGTTCGGAGAGCCCGGCCCGCAGGGAATGGTCGAGCGGCACGCCTGCGCGCAGAGCCCTGTCTCGATGAACGGCCGTCTGTTCATGGAGGGCGAAGAAGTTATCTCCGCCGCCGACGCGTTCAACGGCACCCCGCTGTGGAAAAGGGAGATCCCCGGGGCGGTCCGCGTCAAGGTCAAAGCCGACTGCGGCAATCTGGTTGTCACGCAGGATGGTCTGTATGTGGCGGCCCATGATAAATGTTACAGGCTGGACCCGGAAACCGGCGCTACCATCCGTGAATACGAAATTCCGGCCTCATCCGATGGAAGCCGCCGCCGATGGGGCTATATTTCGGTGGTCGGTAATATTCTCTACGGCTCGGCCGCCAAAGCCATGAATGAAGATTACGGTGCTACGCTGAAGCTATTCGTGGAAAATGGAAAGTGGATAAATATTAATGGTATCCCCGAAAAGTACAGAGGCCAGTACGAGAATTCCAGGAAGTTGTATCCCGATCCGATAGACTTGCGCAGGGCCGCCGAGAGGTCGGGCGTGATGTACAGGTCAATGACATCTTTTGGCAGGGGCGGAGAATTCCTGCAGAAAAATGCGGTCACCGCCAATCTGATGACGTCTGACAAAGTCTTTGCCATAAACACGGAAACGGGCGAGCTGCTCTGGCAGCGTGACGGCGAAAAGATCGCCAACATTACAATCGCAATCGGGGATGGCAAAATCTTCTTCGCCGACAGCGGAATATCAGAAAAACAAAAAGGCCGTGCACTGCAGAGGCGGAGAAGACTCACAGACAAGGGCGTGTACAAAGTAAGAGACGGAATTCTTGAAGAGCTCAACGAGAGAAAAGAGTTCCTGGCTCAGAGACTGAAAGAGAATCCATCATACAGACAGAAATCGCAGGTCCAATATTTCATCAGTTCCCTTCAGGCTGAATTGTTCCGTGAGGAGCATCCGGAAGGCACTCTGACATACGATGACGCCGACGTCAGAATTGTTTGTGCGCTGGACGCCAAAACCGGCGAGGAGTTGTGGAATCGTCCGGTCGATTTGACCGGCTGCTGCGGCGACAAAATGGGAGCCGCCTACAGCGGCGGTTTGCTGTTGTTCTTCGGCAACCACGGCAACCATGACGCGTGGAGATTCCGTGAGGGCGGCATGAAATGGCGGCGGATCACAACGCTGTCGGGCGAAAACGGCAGAATGGCCTGGTCGCGAGCGCTGAACTACCGCACACGCCCGGTCATCGTCTCCGATAAAATCATCCTGGAGCCGCAGGCCTGTGATCTCCGAACCGGCGAGATTATAATGCGGGACCATCCGATCACCGGCAAGCAAGTCCCCTGGGAGTTCTTACGGCCCGGCCACACCTGCGGCATTACCGCCGCCTCAGAGAAGGGCCTTTTCTATCGCTCGGCCTGCACGGCGTTTTACGACCTGGAGCAGGACAACGGAGTCACCATCTTCGGCGCCTACCGCCCGGGCTGTGCAATCAGTTTGATACCGGCCGGCGGTGTGCTGCTTAGCCAGGAGGCGGCGGCCGGCTGCACGTGCTCGTACCCCGTCCGCTGCTCGATGGCGATGATACGCAAGCTGCGCAGGGCTCAGCCCTGGACGGTCTATGTCACCCCCGGCGAGCTTACGCCCGTAAAGCATTTCACTGTTAACTTCGGCGCTCCGGCAGACAAAAAGGATGACGAAGGAACCGTCTGGTTCAGCTATCCCAATCCTAAAACAAGTTCGTATACCCACTTCCCCAACTACGGCGTCAAGTTCGATCTTGGTGTCCGGACGCTGCCCGGAATGGGGTATTTCTGCCACGACTTCAAAGGTATTGAAATAGCCGGCACCGACAAGCCCTGGCTTTTCACATCCGGCTGCCGGGGAATGCTGCGCTGCGAAGTGCCGCTGACCGATGATACCGTCGGAGAAAAATTTGCGGCGTACACCGTCCGTCTCGGCTTCAATGCACTGCCGGAGGACCGCGAGGGCCGACGAGTATTTGGTATCAAAATCCAGGACAAGGTCGCGCTGGAAAGCTTTGATATTATGGCGACGGCGGGAAAGGCCAACAGGGCGGTTGTCAAAGAATTCA